>JAHEFL010000247.1 GCA_024640205.1 Flavobacteriales bacterium
AGGTGTACGGCCATAAAGAGTTGTTCCCGGGCATGGGCCTGCGGTCGGGTGTGGAGCACGGAAGCCTTCAACAGCAAGCCATGGTCCAGCATGTAGGCCAGGCTCACGTTCTCGCCCATGGGCAGGAAGCCCACCTTGTGCCCTTCCCAGTACACCGCCACGGCATTGGTATCGTACTCATTGTCATACTCACGCACCAGGTCCAGCGGGTCCAGCTCCTGTATCCGGGCCAGCACCTTCTCCCCCTCATAGAAGTGGAAGCCGCGCACGTAGGTGTCGAACACAAAGATCAGGTGGCTCTCCTCCGTCCATGCCAGGCGGTCCTGCTCCGTGGGCGAAAGCAGCTCCAGCGGCGGCAGGGTAAGCAGGGCGGTATTGCCCAGCATGTTTCGCAAGAAAGTGTTGCGGTCCATGGTGGGAAGTTAGCTCGGCGCCAGGGTTCCCGCGCTACGCAGCCCGCAGGGTCCCGAGGCGGAGACCCTGCGGAGGTCTAGGCGCAGGGCCGTGCACCCATCATCAGCGCTCCAACACCACCTCCACCGTGTTGCTGTACGCACCTGCCACGAGCCGCACGAAATAGGTGCCGGATGCCAGCTGGCCGGCATCGAATTCCACGGTATGCAGCCCACCGTCCCGGGTGCCCCGAACAAGGGTCCGCACCTCCTTCCCGGCCGCATCAAATACCCGCATATCCACAAGCCCCCGCACCGGGATGCCGTACGTGATCCGGGTGGATGCAACGAAGGGGTTCGGCTGGTTCTGCCCCAGGTAATAGCCGGTGGGGTCCGGGGCGTTCGCTACGGCCAGTGCCGTAATGCTGGGGTCCAGTAACGCATCCTCCACCAGGTCGCCATGGTTGCCATGGATCGAATGGTCCCGCACATCATCCACGCCGCCGCCGTTCACCCCCAGGTCCTCCAACACATCGAAACGCCAGTAGGCCACCAGTCCGCTATCCGCTGAAGCGGTGTAGGCGGCACCGAGCGTATCGTTCATGATGGCCTGTACCTGCCCGGTCCCCAGCGCCTTGTTCCAGATGCTCATCTCGTCCATCCTTCCATGCATGTAGGCCGCGAACGGGTCCACATCACAGCCTATGCTGAAGATGTCCGTGGAGATCGACAACGGGCCGGACAGCGGAACGCTGTTCACCAGCTCCCCATTGATGTACATGCTTATCGCCGCCCCGTCATAGGTCCCCACCACGTGGTACCAAACATCTGCCACGGGAGGTGTGCCAGCGGTGCCGGAACTGTGCCAGGCGCCGTTCACATGGACCCAGAACAGAAAGTAACCGAAGTTCTCCTTGTTCAGGGAAAAAGAGGGAGAGTTGGAACCGCCCTGCCGGGCAATGCTCATGGTGCCACTGGTGTTGGTGAACCGGACCCACGCAGCCACCGATACCTCTTCCAATTCGGATAGGCTGGGGCTGTTGTTCACGTAAACATGGTCGCCAGCGCCATCCAGCACAAGGGCCTGGTCCTGGGCACCCGCCCACAGGGAGATGAAGAGCACGAGCAGAAGGGTCAATGGCTTTTTCATGATGGTTGAATTAGTAGCGGGGTGGAAATAGGAAGGCTCCCGATCCCGATGGATCCCCTCAGGGACCATGGACACAGCAAGTGGGACGGTAGAGGATCGATCGAAGCAGCGAAGGGATGACCGGAACCTGATACACGCCCTCGGATCAAGGAGCCGGATCTGAGTGTTCGCGCGGACATGGTCCTGCAAGGCTGCGGTCCTGCGAAGGACCAAAGGGTTGTACGAACGACAAGGTAGTTGGTGCAATGGGCCACTCCAAATGTGAGCGGTCGCGAGCGGTCCGTAGTGGGTCTCTTGAAAACGACCGCCCTCCGTGCAAATGCATGGGGGGCGGTGTCGTTCGGGATGTCCTGGTCGGCGCACCCTGCACCTGAACGGAGGAGGACGCAGACCCGGGGACTAGCTGCGCCCGGCGAGCCACAGGTCCAGTTCCCCTGATCGCGGATCCATCGCGGCCACGGCGAAGGCTGCGGCAGCGGCGGTGAACACGTTGTAATCCAGTGCGCTTTTGATGCCGGTGGTGAAGGCCATGGCCAGTCCGAAAAGGAGCAGGAGCAGGGCGCTCGCCTGCGCCGCCCACTTCGTGCGGTAGCCCACGAGCAACAGCAGGGCCAGCACCACCTCGGCCACGGTGGCCAGGATGGCGATGCCGCCGATCATCGCGCTGGGCACCCAAGGGTTGATCAGCGCGGTGTAGTCCAGGAAAGCCTCCCACGATCCCCACACGGAAACATCCGGCGGCCAGTACCCGAAGCGATCCGCGACCGCGGAAAGAAAGGCAGCGGCGAGCGCTACGCGCAGGAAGAGCTTGATCATGCCAGCAAGGTAGGCAGGTGAATACGCAGGGCTGTTGCGCCACGCTGTACGTGTTGCTCCTACCCGGCCCCGCGTTCCGCAGGACCGGTTCGCAGCGCAGGCAGGTGGGAGGCCAGAAGAGGAATATGACAGATGTCAGTTGCTGGTTGCTACGAAGCAACAACATTGATCCACGTTAGCTGCCGAATTCCTGGACCAGCATGCACCGCCGCGCCGTGGTCATGACCATGGCTGAAAAGATTTGCGGTAAACTTGAATTCGACCAACGGATCGATCGGAACACAACATCCAGTACGCCATGGGAATTCGCCGCCTTCTGCTCCTCGCAATGTTGATCCCTTCCATGGCGCTCCAGGCGCAGCAGGACACGGCACGCGTGGTGCTCGACCCGGACTCCATCGCTCCTGGAGTGCAGGGTTCCGTGAACCCCCTCACGGACAATACGAAAGTGATGACCGGTGATGAGCTCTTGGACAGCAACTTCCCGAATTCCTGGCCGGTGTTCGGTTCGGACGTGCGCATGAGCGTGGGTGGTTACGTGAAAGCGGACTTCATCCGGGACTTCGATTACATCGGGGACCGCTATGAGATGGCCACGGGAAGTATCGCGGTGGAAGGGAGTCCGGAGCGCGAACTGGGGGGTATCACAACGTTCCATGCCAAGCAGTCCCGGGTGAATTTCGACCTCCGTTCCAAGGCGGCATGGAAAAGCGGCAAAGAGTATCCCCTGCAGGTCTTCGTGGAATTCGATTGGTTCTTCGACTCGGATGCCATGCGCTATAACACACGGCTGAGGCTTGCCTATGGGGTCATCGGCAGGGTGCTGGTGGGTAGGTCCTGGACGAATTCGGGTGATCTTTCCGCGATCCCCAGTACGATCGACTTCTCGGCCGGCGATGCGCTCTATGGAGGTCGTGCGGCCCAGATCCGCTTGCAGACCAAGATCAACGATCAATGGAGCTATGTCGTGGCCCTGGAGGATGCCGGCGGGCAGATCGACAACCCCCTTGGACTGGGAGGCGGCTTCCGACCGCTTTGGCCCAACCTGGCGGGCAATGTGAAATGGCGGGCGAAGAGCGGCTCCAGTGTTCAATTAGGTTTTGATGCCTTTCCCATGAGTTGGGTGGGTCCCGATTCCGTGCCGAACGTCCAAACTGCGGGTGCGGCGGTCACGGTCACGGGAAGGGTGCTTTTTGATGTGACCGAGTACACCGATGCCCTTGTATATGGGGGTGGTTTCGGGGAAGGCATGGCGCACCGGGTCATTGCCTTGTCCTGGGATGGCAAGGCATCCGGCGTCATCTCCGACAACAACTTGAAGCTGGCCCCGACCTGGTGGGGCTTCGCGGGGTACAACCACTATTGGAACAAGAGCCTGAACTCCACGGTATCCGTGAACTATACGACCACCGAGTTGGCCGACATCCAATCGGACCAGACCATCCTGAGCGCGGGCTCTTTCCATGCCAACCTGATCTGGTTCCCGACCAAGTTGGTATCCACCGGTGTGGAATACATGTGGGGCCTGCGCGAGAACAAGGATGGTGCACAGGGTACGGCCACCCGCATTCAATTCATGGTCAAGTTCAAATTCCATTGACCACCCGAACAACGACAAGAAAAGACGGTTGAACCGATCATTCCAAACTGATGAACAAGAGAATGAACTTTTTACGCTTTGCAGGCTTTGCCGCTATTTCCGCTCTGTGCATGCCTTACGGATGGGCCCAGAACAAACCCACGTTCGACCT
>JAHEFL010000248.1 GCA_024640205.1 Flavobacteriales bacterium
TCATGTCCAGCACACGCAACTGGATCTTTCCTTCCACATCACCCAGATCAATATAAAGCAGGCCCTCGGTGGGATTGGGATAGATCGTGAAGACCCCCTCACCTTGTTCCTCAATACCTACGGCGCCACAAGCCACATACCAGTTCAATGGAGCGAGTTCGGTTCCAGGTTCGCTGCAGGCTGCATCCTCGTTGGATTGGATCCGAAGCGTCAGCGCATTATTCACGTTCTGCGAATTCAATGCGAAACCGGTGAAATTCCCACCGTTGTTGCCTTGGTAAAGGACAGCAGCGGTTTCGTCATATCCATTGTAGAGAACGATCCGGTCACCGGGTAGCATCTGGCCTCCGAGGAAGCCGATGGTAATGGGTACAGGCGCATCGGCCTGGAACGTGTACCAGCGATCCTCATTGTTCTGGTAACAGTAAGTGTAGTTATCGAATCCGCAGGTCAGCGAGACACAATCCTCGCTCGCATAGGTCAGAGTGTCGCTGAAATAACTGCAAAGTGGATTGTCGAGGATGATCAGCTCGAATTCCACAGGGTCGTTCTGATCGTAAGGACCGAATTCGTATACACCCACTTCGTTGGCGACCTGCATATCACCGGTGAAGGTGTTCTCCATCTGCAAGCCCTCCGCGGGAGGCGGCTCGGTCACGATCACTTCCGCCTTGAAGGTGCGATCGAAGCAGTTCGGGACCAGGTTATAGGAGATCCCCGGTGCCGCACATCCAACGCAATACACATCCCATTCCCACTCATCGTAAGTGGTCGAGCTGGTGCATTGCACCGAACCATCAGATGTCAGGGTCATGTACAGGTTTCCGGTCGTACTCACTACATCCACAGCATAGTAGTTGGCGATCGTATTATTGATCGCACTACCATCGGGTCCCAGGTTCCAGGTGGCTGTATTGCTATGCTCGAACAGGATCGGGCCGTTCGCATCCGGGCCGTCGTAGATCTTAAGATTATCCCACGTGATGCTCTCTATAGTACCCCGATTGAAAGTGAGATGTAGTTCTCCTGTCGTGCCAGGCTTTTCATATGCCCATGCGTTGTCCTCGTTCGGTCCGTAACAATAGGTCTCTTCAATGAATGTAGCTCCGCACACGATCATTGGGCAGAGAGGGTTGACCAATTCTGGCGAATACAGATTACACAAGCTATTATCACTGTTCACCAAGGTGAATTCGATCGGGGTACCGGATACGATGGGCCCCATTTGATAGACGCCGGGTTCCGTGATGGTCGAATCCGGCAGCCCACCTGTGTTCGTGATCTCGATCTCGGGATCGGACCCTAAGGTCGTCACATCGATATCCACATAGTACTGGAAATTGTCACAATCCTGGACGATCTCAAATGTGGCTTCCGGAGGGTTGCAATCCAGGCAGCTCAGCGTGTAATCTAGCTGCACATTGCTGCCGCTCTGGCAGGATACGGAACCGTCGGTGGTTACGCGGACCGTAAGCTTGTGATCCACGTTCGTGCTGGAAAAGAACAATCCAGCAAGGTTTCCGACCGCACCACCAGGAGGTGTCAATTCAGGCGCCGTGATGTCCCCGCCGTCATACACATAGAATCGGTCGCAGCAGGTCTCTATGGTGCCGGTATTGACCAACAATGCCAATGGGAAGGTGCCCGTACCCTGGTAGTAGAACCGCTCATCGATGCTGTTACCATGGCAGAAGATCTCGTTGTACTCCGTTCCGCACTCCACCAACGTCGGGCATGTCCCGGTATCGGTGAAATTCCCAAGGCTTATATTACACAGTTCGTTGCTTTCGTGCTCGATCAGGATGTTCACCACATCATTGATCACGAACGGCCCAAGATCGGTGACCCCTACTCCCACGCCTGTCAAGACTTCCGGATCACCGCCATTCACAGTGTAAACGATATTAACGGTCGAACCATCCCCAACGCTCGTAACATCGACGGGGATAGTAAAGCCATTCCCCGCGCAATCATCCACCACGCTGGCAGTAGCAAGTGGGATCGTGCAATCCAAGCAGACTACCTCCCACTCCCACGCATCGAACGTGGTTGTAGCGCCACAATTCACCACCGCATCGGACCCCATCTCCATATACAGGTCAGGGCCCGTGGCATATACTTCTATACCGTAGTAGTTGGTAAAGGTGTTATTGATTGCGCTGCCCGCAGGTCCCAGATTGTATGTTGCAAAATTCGTATGGTTGAACAACAATGGCGCCGTAGCATCAGCACCATCATAGATCCGGAGACTATCGAAGGTGTTGCTTTCAATGGTCCCGATATTGAACCGCAAACGCATGGTACCTGTTCCGACAGCCTGGTAAACCCATGCCTCGCTGTCATTCGGTCCATAGCAGTATGATTCCACCAAAGCAGGCTCTCCGCATGTGATCAGGCTAGGACATAAGCCGGTATCGGTAAAATCACCGAGGCTGATATTACAGAGTTCATTGCTTTCATGCTCAATGGAAACATTTACCACATCGTTGATCACGAACGGCCCGAGATCAGTTATCCCCAATCCAACACCTGTCACCACATCCGGGGCACCACCGTTGACCGTGTATACGATGTTCACCGTTGCGCCATCGCCCACACTGGTCACATCGACCGGGATCGAGAAGCCGTTCGCTGCACAATCATCCACAACGCTCGCCGTTGCAAGTGGTATCGTACAGTCCAGGCAAACAACTTCCCATTCCCACGCATCGTAAGAGGTCGTTGGGAAAGGTCCACCGCAATTCACCGACCCATCTGAGCTCATCTCCATATATAGATCAGCACCACTTGCATAAACTTCGACCTCGTAATAGTTCGTGAACGTATTGTTCACCGCACTTCCAACAGGACCCAGATTGTAAGCCGCAAAATTGGTGTGGTCAAAAAGCGCGGGTGCTGTATTATCCGCACCATCATAGATGGTCAAATTATCGAACGTATTGCTCTCAATGGTCCCGATATTGAAGCGCAAGCGCATCGTTCCGGACCCTATAGCTTGGTAGCTCCAACTCTGGCTATCGTTCGGTTCGTAACAGTAATCTTCCACTAATGGGGGATTTCCACATGTGATGAGATTCGGGCAGGTGCCTGTATCGGTGAGCGTGCCCAACGCAATGTTGCATGCCGGGTCGGATTCATGCAGCATGGTGATCGCGACCTGGTCGTTCACCAGGAAAGGCCCGATCGTGGTAACCCCTACACCCAAACCAGTTTCGGACTGTGCCGCACCACCGTTCACGGAATAAAGTGCCTCAACGGTAGCACCATCACCCGTCGAGATGACATCCAGGTTTATGCTGAATTCGTTGTTCGGACAGTCATCCACCACGGAAGCATTGATCTGCGGAAGCACGCAGTTCAGGCAGATCACGTTCCAATTCCATTGGCTCAGTGCACCATCCACACAATTCACCACTCCATCCGTGGTGAGTTCCATGTGCAGGAAACCGGTAGTGGACGCCACAGAAAGACCGGTCAGGTCCAGGGTCACAAAGGTGTTGTGCACGAATAAGACACTACCGGTCGCATCGATGCCATCATAGATAGTGAGCACATCGAAGTTCGAAGACTCGATCGTTCCGGACTCAAAGTTCAACATCAATGAACCACCTCCAAGTGCTTCGTAAGTCCACAGGCTTGTTTCGTTGTTCCCGTAACAATGACTAAAGGTGATCGCGGAACCGCCGCATGTGATCCCGATCGGACAATCCGATGGTGGTTCCAACCCCAGGAAGCTCAGCGTACAGATCGGGTCGGACTCATGCGCAATGAACAGGTCAACGATATCCCCGGAGATGAAAGGCCCAAGCGTCGTAATTCCTGTGCCCACACCTGGCACGGTCTCCATGAACCCGAAAATGGTCTCGTAGGTCAGGTCGACAGTACTTCCATCACCTGTGGAGATCACATCCACGTTGATATAGAATTCACCAAGATCACAATCAAAATCGAAGTCGATCGTAGCCTCTGGGAATTCGCAATCAAGCAGCCATTGAACGGTAGCCGTGTTGCAGGTACCAGTGGCCGTAGTGCACGCGTCGTCAACCGTAAAGTGGGCATACATCGCCCCACTGATGGTGGGAGTAGCAGCTGCAAGATCGTATCCC
>JAHEFL010000249.1 GCA_024640205.1 Flavobacteriales bacterium
GTAGTTCACTATGAACGTTTCCGATGTTGTTGTACGTACCAGCCAGACCCTCCGTGTTACCCATATCCGTATCGATGCGCAGACTTTTCTGCAATTGGGTCAAGGCAATGGGAAGATCGCCGAGGTTGCGATATACGTTGCTCAGATTGCTGTACGTGTTGGCTTCACGCCTCAGGTCACCCATTTCCCGGGCGATCCGAAGGCACTGCTCCAGATGTTCCAAGGCCAATGGGTACTCGCTCTTCATACTGGATCCCACGGCCAGCGTCGTGTGCGCCTCATAGCGGGCGCGATCTTCGCCCAGGTCGGTCGCCAGATCCAATTGCTTTTGGGCCAGCGCCATACCACTGTCCGGTTGTTCGAAAACAGCCCTCCAAGCAAGGGCCTGAATGGCCTTCAAACGGGCACTATCGGGCTGCTGGATGTCGTTCCAAACGCGCCATAGCGAATCGCTCTGAGCGTTGCAATCCGATACAAGGACCCAGCACAGGGCCAGAACATGAAAGGTGCACTTGAGGAATTGCATGAGCCTTCACCCTTGGACCGCCTCCCGCAACGCGAATACCCGCTCGGGATCCTCCTCGAAGGCGGTGCCCACTACCAGCATATCGGCACCGGCCCCGCATAATGCGCGGGCCTGCTCAGCGGTACGTATACCTCCCCCGACGATGATGGGCAGGTCCACCGCACACCGCACAGCTTCCACCATGGCGGGGTCCACGGTGCGTGGTGCGCCGCTGCCTGTATCCATATAGATGGTGCGCAGGCCCAGCAATTCACCGGCACTTGCGGTGGCAGCAGCGATGCCGGGCTTGTCATGAGGGATCGGAGAGGTCTGGCTCACGTAGTGCGCGGTCGTTGTGCGACCACCATCCACCAGCATGTAACCCGTCGGAATGGTTTCCAGTCCCAACGCCTTCACGGTGGGAGCCGCGGTCACATGGTGGCCGATCAGTAATTCAGGGTTCCGGCCACTGATCAGCGATAGGAACAAGAGGGCATCGGCATGGCTGCTCAATTGGCCCGGGCTGCCGGGAAAAAGGACCACCGGCCGGTCCGAAAGTTCCTTCACCCGTCGAACGCACTGATCAAAACCGTCCGCAGTTAACAGGCTTCCGCCCACAAGGATCAAGTCGGCCCTGGCCATGCAAGCGTTCTGGACCGTGCGCTCAAGGAGATCCGACCCCGATCCGATATCCGGATCAATTAGAACGGCGAGCAAGGGTTTCCCTGAACTTCTCGCCCGTTCAATGTGTTCCAGTACCGCCGCCACAGCGCGAACATAACCAACGAACGCTCCACACAGGTGCTCTGGAAGACATACCTTTGCGCCCCAATTGAAACGAAGACGTCATGACGCAGACCATGGAAGCCGTTAAATACAAGGTGAAGGACATCAAACTGGCCGATTGGGGCCGGAAGGAGATCGAGCTGGCCGAAGCTGAAATGCCCGGATTGATGGCACTTCGCGAGGAGTTCGGGAAGGACAAGCCACTGAAGGGTGCTCGTATCGCAGGCTGCCTGCACATGACGATCCAGACAGCGGTCCTTATCGAAACGTTGATCGAACTCGGCGCCGAGGTAACCTGGAGCAGCTGCAACATCTTCAGTACACAGGACCACGCCGCTGCGGCGATCGCTGCGGCCGGTATCCCGGTCTTCGCTTGGAAAGGGATGAACGAGAAGGAATTCGATTGGTGCATCGAGCAGACCCTCACGGCATTTGCTGATGGGCAGCCTTTGAATATGATCTTGGATGATGGCGGCGACCTCACCAACATGGTATTCGACCGCTTCCCTGAAATGGCCAAGGGCATCCGCGGACTGAGCGAGGAGACCACCACCGGTGTGCTTCGCTTGAAGGACCGCGAGAAGAACGGTACCCTGATGATGCCCGCGATCAACATCAACGACAGCGTTACCAAGAGCAAGTTCGACAACAAATACGGTTGCAAGGAAAGCGCCGTGGATGCCATCCGTCGTGCCACCGACATTATGATGGCCGGCAAGGTCGCGCTGGTGGCCGGTTACGGCGATGTGGGTAAAGGCACGGCAGCTTCACTGAGAGGTGCCGGTGCACGGGTCATCGTCACCGAGATCGACCCTATCTGTGCGCTGCAGGCTGCCATGGACGGCTACGAGGTGAAGAAAATGAGCACCGCGATCCCGCGTGCGGACATCGTCATCACAGCCACGGGGAACAAGGACATCATCAACGAGGCCGCGTTCCGGGCGATGCACGACAAGACGATCGTATGCAACATCGGGCACTTCGACAACGAGATCGACATGGCCTGGTTGAACAAGAATTACGGCAAGACCAAGGTGGAGATCAAGCCACAGGTGGACAAGTACACCATCGATGGCAAGGACATCATCGTGTTGGCCGAAGGTCGCTTGGTGAACTTGGGCTGCGCCACGGGCCACCCGAGCTTCGTGATGAGCAACAGCTTCACGAACCAGACGCTGGCCCAGATCGAGCTTTGGCATAACCACGGGAATTACGAGAACAAGGTGTATGTGCTGCCCAAGCACCTCGATGAGAAAGTGGCCCGCCTGCACCTTGCCAAGATCGGCGTGGAACTCGAGGAACTTACCGATGATCAGGCCAAGTACATCGGTGTTCCGAAGAACGGTCCGTTCAAGAGCGACGAGTACCGCTACTGATCGTTGCGAACACCAGGAATTGAAAAGCCCGGCGCGAGCCGGGCTTTTTGTTGAGCCTTCAATTCGGCCAGGTCAATTGTAGATCCGGAGGACAGTACCATTGAAGGAGGTATTGTACCGCTTCAGGGGCAGGGCGGACGGGCCTTGTGTCACACTGCCATCCACGATGAGGAATTTCGAACCGCAGCAGAGGCTGTCATGTGCAAGTATCTCGGTGTCATCGACGAATACGCGGCAACGTTCCGCTGCTTGATACGGGCAATGACGGTCCATGGCCGTGAACTGATCCGTGCTGTTGCGGTATACCAGCAGTCCCAATGATCCGCCCGTGAGATAAAGCCAACCACCTGGAACGGCCAGGTCCGCATAGGACGGGTTATTGATATTGATACTGATCTCCACGCGGGTCAAGGGGACCCCACCTGGTTCTTCACGCTTGCAAGCGAAAAGCACCATACTGGAGAACATGAGAAGGAGAAGCCTTGACATGGGGTCGGTTCCGACGTGTTGTACGTACGCGGTATTGCGAAGTTAGGTATGCGTGCGCGTTGGGGTCGTATTCTTGTGGTGCATGAAGAAGTGGATGCTGCCTGTGATCATGTTGGTGTCGCTCCTGTCCTTGCCGAACAATTCCGTGGCACAGGATGGTATCAGCAGAAAGAAGCAGGAGAAGATCCTAGCCAAGAAGGAAAGCGAGGACAAGAAAGCTGCAAAGCGGAAGGAAAAGGAGGACAGGAAACACCACCTGTCGATCCAGGACAAGGAGACCCGCAAACGCCTGAAACGGCATACCAAGCGGGCGAACAGGGGAGGCAGTGGCCCCCATCGTGACAGCTTCCTCGATGGCTTGTTCCGCAGGAAGCGCTGACCTTGGACATGTATAGTTCGCTGGAACCTTGGCGCGCATTTCCTTTATGCGATCCGGTTGCGTCCGGTATCTTACCTGCATGTGATCGGAAATACCATGGGACCTCATTGCACATTGTTCGGCGCGACCATTGGAATGCTTACAGGAATAGCGTTTCCGGCATGTCCGTCAAAAAATTTTCCGATCCGGGATCTTTCTATATTTACGCCCCCTCGTTGCGCAGTTAAGCTGAACGTTAAACCTATCCGTTGATGGTGAGAAGGCTATTCTCCGCTATTGTCCTGTTCCCTCTAGTAATGACGCTCCATGCCCAGCAGGGTAGTGGTAGCCTCAGGGGCAAGATCACCGATAACAAATCCGGCGAAGCACTTCCGTTCGTGAACGTGGTGCTCGAACGCGGCGGCCAGCAGGTCACCGGTGGTGCATCGGATTTTGATGGTAACTACGACATCAAACCCCTTGAGCCGGGTAGCTATGATGTGATCGTTACGTACGTCGGATACCAACCGTACAAACAGGTGGGTGTGGTGATCAACAGCAATAAGATCACATTCCTGGACCTGAAGCT
>JAHEFL010000250.1 GCA_024640205.1 Flavobacteriales bacterium
CAGTATATCCATACGGGACAAGGGCGCGCGCAGCATGGTGTGGGCCAGGGGGGTGGGCGTTCCTTTCTCACTGAGTGCCGTCACCAAAGCCTCCCCTATTCCAAGCGAAGTGATCAGTTCCTCCGTGTTGTAATAGGAGGATAGAGGATAGTTCTGGGCCGTGCGTTTTATGGTCGTCCTATCCTTTGCGGTGAACGCCCTTAACGCGTGTTGCACTTTCAGGCCCAACTGGCCCAATACCCGCTCGGGTACATCGGAGGGGTCCTGGGTACAGAAGTAGACCCCGACCCCTTTGGAACGGATGAGCTTGATGATGGTCTCGATCTGGTCCAACAAGGGCTTGGTGGCTGAATCGAAGATGAGATGAGCCTCATCGATGAACAGCACCAGCTTGGGCTTCTCTGGATCACCCACTTCGGGAAAGGTGGAATAGATCTCGGCCAACAAACAGAGCATGAAAGTGCTGAACAAACGCGGCTTGTCCTGAATATCCGATAACCGCACGATATGGATCACACCCTTGCCATCCCGCACCGAAAGAAGGTCCTGCACGTCGAAGGACCGTTCACCGAAGAACGTGTCCGCTCCCTGCTGCTCGATCTCGATCAATTTGCGCAGGATGGTGTTCACCGATGAACTGCTCACCCTGCCGTATTCCTTTTCGATCTCTTCCTTGCCCTCCGCAGTGGTGTATTGAAGCACTTTTCGCAGGTCCTTGATGTCCAGAAGTGGCAGACCGTGGTCGTCGCAGTATTTGAAGACCAGCGAGAGGATGCTTGACTGGGTATCATTGAGTTCCAGGATCCGGCTCAGGAGCACTGGGCCGAACTCACTCACTGTGGCTCGCAGTCTAGCACCTGGCTCCTGGCTCAAGCTCAGAAGTTCCACCGGCATGGCCTGAGGTTCGTAGGTCAGGCCCATACGCTCATAGCGCTTTCCGATGAAGTCGTTCATCGCTCCAGGTGCCGCCAATCCACTCAGGTCACCCTTCACATCCATCAACAGAACGGGCACTCCGTGCAGGGAAAGCTGCTCTGCGATAACCTGCACGGTCTTGGTTTTTCCCGTTCCAGTGGCACCGCATATGAGGCCGTGCCTGTTCATGGTGCGCAAGGGTACCCGCACCTGTGCCTCGGGCCAGGTCTTTCCGTCATGTAGTGCCGTTCCCAGCAGGAGACTGTCACCCTTGAACGTATTTCCGGCAATGATCTGGTCCTTGAAGTCGGTCATGTTGCTGGATAGGTCTGAGAGTTACAAAGGAAGCATGCGCCTTGGATCCGGCCATTGCATGCCTTGACACTCCGTTCCAAAAGGCGACCCCGGCACCTGGGCAGGCACCGGGGTCTTTCGGAACAAGGGCTATTCAGCCCTTTTCAGGGTTTTGGGTCTAAAGTCTATGCGGTGTCCTCGTTGTCCTTGAGGATGGCTTCAGGTGCTTCAATGACCACTTCCACGGCCGGTACTTCGTCGATCACAGGAATACTCTGTGCAAAGAGTTGTTCTTCTTCGGTGAGGCAGAGGAGCAGGGTCAGGGTTTGGACGGGCCACATGGTCTGTTGTTTTGCTTGATCTTAGTGAGGAGGTCAGCCCTGAGAGTGACGCAAGATTTGTGGATCGTCGAAGAAAAGTCAAGACGAATGACCATTTTTCATCGACGAATGACCATTTTATTCGACGAACAAGCCTGTTGAGCATTGGGCGATCAAGGTTCGCATGACCTTGTTCTCTGCTTCATTGTGCATGTTCGAGGGTAATCCGAACTTCGTGGCATGAGCAGGGATTTCAGCCGCATCCGCAGTTCCGAGGAGTATCATGAGGCCATGAGGGCCAGCATACAGGACCCTGCCAGGTTCTGGGAGGCTCAGGCTGAGCGCTTCACATGGATGGCGAAGTGGGAGAAGGTCCTGTCACATGACTTCGAGCGCCCGGAGGTGAAATGGTTCCTGGGTGGAAAGCTCAATATCACGGAGAATTGCCTGGATCGCCACTTAGGTGAGCGAGGGAACAAGCTTGCCTTGATCTGGGAGCCGAATGATCCCAAGGAGCGCTACCTGCGGCTCACCTACCGTGAATTGTATGAGCAGGTCTGCCGCTACGCGAACGTGCTGAAGCGAAATGGTATCCGAAAAGGGGATCGCGTGGCCATTTATATGCCGATGATCCCGGAGCTCATGGTGGCAGTGTTGGCCTGCGCGCGCATCGGGGCGATCCACAGTGTGGTGTTCTGTGGGTTCAGTGCACAGAGCCTGGCCGATCGCATCAACGATGCCGAAGCGGTAGCCGTGTTGTGCAGTGATGGGATGTTCCGTGGTGCCAAGGAGATGCCGGTGAAAACGGTGGTGGATGATGCCCTTGGGCAATGCTCCACGGTGAAGCGAGTTATCGTCACTGAACGGGTACAATGGTCGGTGAACATGGTTGCTGGCAGGGATGTATGGCTACATGACGAACTGGAACATGTGGATGCGGATTGTCCCGCTGAGCGAATGGATGCGGAGGATCCCTTGTTCATTCTCTACACCAGTGGGAGTACGGGCAAACCCAAGGGAGTCGTTCACACCTGCGGTGGTTACATGGTGTACACCGATTACAGTTTCCGGAACGTCTTCCAGGTCGAGGAGAGCGATGTGTTCTTCTGCACCGCTGATGTAGGTTGGATCACCGGCCACAGCTACATGGTTTATGGTCCTACCCTGGCCGGTGCCACTCAGGTCATGTTCGAAGGCGTTCCGACCTATCCGGATGCCGGTCGTTTCTGGCAGATCGTGGACAAGCATGCGGTGAATATTTTCTATACGGCGCCCACGGCGATACGCAGCTTGATGGCCCATGGTATTGATCATGTATTGCCGTACTCGCTTCATTCGCTGAAGGTCCTCGGCACCGTGGGTGAGCCGATCAATGAGGAGGCCTGGCATTGGTACAAGTCCCACATCGGCAAGAACCGCTGCCCTATCGTGGACACCTGGTGGCAGACTGAAACAGGAGGTATCCTCATCAGCTCACTGGCCGGGGTCACGGATGAGAAGCCCAGCCATGCCGCTTATCCCCTACCCGGTGTTCAACCGGTGCTGCTCACTCCGGATGGCAAAGAGATCACAGAGAACGAAGTGGAAGGCATGCTCTGCATGAAGTTCCCCTGGCCGAGCATCCTTCGTACCACCTGGGGTGACCATGAGCGCTGCCGCCAGACCTATTTCAGCAACTACAAGGGCTATTACTTCACGGGCGACGGGGCCAAACGTGATGCTCAGGGCCGCTATCGCATCATTGGTCGCGTGGATGACGTGATCAACGTAAGCGGGCATCGGTTCGGTACGGCAGAGATCGAAAGTGCGATCAACGCCGCGAAGGGAGTGGTGGAAAGCGCCGTCGTAGGATTCCCGCACGACATCAAGGGACAAGGCATATACGCGTACGTGGTAACCGAGGAGCCTGTTGTGGATGCCGAGGCCATGCGCGGTAATATCATCGAGGCGGTGAGCGCGGGCATAGGTCGCATCGCCAAGCCGGATAGGATCCAGTTCGTGAGCGGCCTACCCAAGACGCGTAGCGGCAAGATCATGCGCCGGATCCTGCGGAAAGTGGCAGAGAACGAGTTGGATAAGCTCGGGGATACCTCCACCCTATTGGATCCCACCGTGGTGGAGGAGATCAAGGCCGGCAGGATCTGAGCTCTGTCAATAGTTCAAGGGCGGTCGGCATCCAAAGATGACATGGGTATCGCTGACCCAATATGGATGGGGAACCTGACGAGCGTGGTTAACTTCAGCGCGACAAGGAACGATCACTATGGGTGAAAAAGGGAGCAAGGCCACGACCGAGGGAGACCGTTATGCAACTCTTCTGGTCAGGAACCTCACACCGATCGGGGATGTCACGAGCAAGAAGATGTTCGGCGGCCATGGCCTGTTCCATAAAGGGGTCATGTTCGGACTCATCGATCCGAAGGGAGCCGCCTACCTGAAAGCGGACGA
Organism: Flavobacteriales bacterium; assembly: GCA_024640205.1. Lineage (GTDB taxonomy): Bacteria > Bacteroidota > Bacteroidia > Flavobacteriales_F > PHOS-HE28 > PHOS-HE28. The sequence goes on from JAHEFL010000250.1 coordinate 3,978, forward strand.
GAAAATGGCTTCGGCCATGGAAAAAATGGGCTCCTACAAACATGGTAGAATGCCCTATTACAGCATACCACTTGTGGCCTTGAACAGTAATAAGGAGCTCCTGAAACTCGCGCGTAGG
>JAHEFL010000251.1 GCA_024640205.1 Flavobacteriales bacterium
CAAACGCATCAACCAGCTGCACGGCACCAACGGACAACGCTTGTGGCAACCGGGCTACTACGAACGTGTGATCCGTCGCCAGGGCGGTGAATACAGGCATATCGCGGAATATATGGCAGACAACCCGGCGAATTGGCGCTGATCGCGTTTCGCGTGACGGATTGGACCGGAAAGCCCGGAGCGAGGAACGAGCGAGGACTTGAAGGGGAAAGCCGGACCCGGCTGCATTTGAGCCGGGGAACGCCCTCATGCCGATCAGACGGTCGGGGAATCAGATGATCAGACAATAAGTCGCCCTCGCTGTCCCCGGCCTTCGATCTTCTGATCATCTCATTATCTGATCTTCTGATCCTATTATGATGTTCATACGCATCATTGTTTGCCTTTTGTTCATACTATGATGCTATTCGGCATCGTTGTGATGTAACGGACCGGTGGAAAATGCGTATACTTGTGGCGTGAACGCATCGTTAGAAGACTGTAACACCATTTACGATGGCTACTAGCAACATCAAATGGAAGGGTCTGAAGGACACCCAAGTGGTGGAACGACTGGGCCAGGAACTGCGGCGCATGCGGCTGGAGCGCAACCTGAGCCAGGCCGAAGTGGCACGTCGCGCGGGCCTGGACCGCACCACCGTGGTGAAACTGGAGGCCGGTCGTGCCGCCACGCTGCTCACCGTGGTGCAGGTGCTGCGCGCCATGGATAAGCTGGAAGTCCTGGATGGCTTCCACGAGGAGCCGCAACTAACGCCCTACCAAGTGGTGGAGCAGCAGTCGAAATACCTGAAGAAGCAACGCAAACGAGCCTCACGCAAGAAGCCCGAGATCGTGCCGCCCAAACCCAAGAGCACATGGTAACGCACGCGACCGTTCTGCTGTGGGGCAAGCCCGTTGGGCTGGTGATCTGGGACGACCGACTACATACCGCACAATTCCAGTACGACCGCGATTTCGCGAATGGAAACCTCAACGTGGCGCCGGTGATGATGCCGCTTTCGAACGCGAAGGGCGGCGATGAAGTGTTCACTTTCGGCAACCTGCGCAGCGAGACCTTCCGCGGCCTTCCGGGCCTGCTGGCCGATAGCCTGCCCGACCGCTTCGGCGAGCAGTTGATGAACGCCTGGTTGGGCAGTCAGGGGCGCACGCCGGGCAGCGCGAACCCGGTGGAACGCCTGTGCTACATGGGCATCCGCGGCATGGGGGCGCTGGAGTTCGAGCCGGCACACCACGAGCTGGAGGCACCCGGCGAAGCCCTGCACGTGAACGAATTGGTGGAGGTGGCCTCGCAGGTCCTGAACGACCGGAAGAAATTCACGACGCGCAAGTCGAAAGGCAAGGAGGAAGCCCTGCTGGACATCATCCGCGTGGGCACCTCGGCGGGCGGCGCGCGAGCCAAGGCGATCGTTGCCTTCAACGCGGGAACGGGCGAGGTGCGCAGCGGACAGGTGGGCGAGCTGAAGGGCTTTTCCTACTGCCTGATCAAGTTCGATGGGGTGACAGCCGATGCCCTCCGCGACCCGCTGGGCTTCGGACGGATCGAATACGCCTACCACCTGATGGCTCGCGCATGCGGGGTGGAAATGATGCCTTGTCGCTTGCTGGAGGAGCATGGCCGCGCACACTTCATCACCCAGCGCTTCGACCGGGTGATCGACGACGATGGCACCGTGCACAAGCTGCACATGGCCACGCTCTGCGGCATCGCACAAATGGACTACAACGACCCGGTGGCCTACAGCTACGAGCAGGCCTTCGGGGTGATGCGCCTGCTGGGCCTGCCCTACCCGGCCGCCGCACAACTCTTCCGCCGCATGTGCTTCAACGCCATCGCTCGCAACCACGACGACCACACGAAGAACATTTCGTTCCTGATGGACCCACAAGGCGAGTGGCACCTTTCACCGGCCTACGACGTCACCTTCGCCTACAACCCGGACAACATCTGGTTGCGGCAGCACCAGTTAAGCATCAACGGCAAGCGGATCGGGATCACGCGCGATGATCTGCTGGCGGTGGCGAAGGACATGAACATCAAGAAGGCGGAAGCGATCATTGATGAAGTGGTGGCCGGCGTGAAGACGTGGAAGAAGTGTGCGAAGGAGGCGGAGGTGCTGAAAGAGCAGGTGGCGGCGATCGGGAAGTTGCATCTGACCAAGCTCTGAACCGCACCACGCGTAACTTGCTCGCATGAAGTCACTGCTGTTCCTCTTCTTCTTGGCCATCGTAGGCCACGTATCCGGCCAAGCTCCGGATCCGTCCATCTTGATCGGAGAATGGCAGGTGGACCTACGCCCCAAGCCTGGAGCGGAGCCCTATTTTCAGAAGCTGGTGATCAACGAAGTGAACGACAGCACCTTCACCGGTACGTTCTACTACGACAGCGAGATCCAGGAAGCGCGCTTCAATCTGGACTGGGGTGTGCTCACGATCGCCTTCGTCACCTCGGACGGTACCGGTCCTTACAATACGGCAGCGCACTTGGAAGGTGATGAACTGAAGGGAACCACGCATAGCGTAGGCCGCGATTTCGTGGCCTTGTGGACGGCGAGGAGGGTGAAGTAGCTCCCGGAAATGGCCAAGCACAAGCTCGACCTTCACGACATCTTCAACAAGGGTCAGCAGATCGACCGGGCCTTGGGTGATGCGATGGAACATTGCATCGATCGTCGGATACCAATCCTGGAGATCATCCCCGGAAAGGGCAGCGGGCAATTGAAGAAAAAGGTGATCCGCTACTTACAGCAGCCTACGGTGAAGAAGCTCTACCATCGGATCGACAAGGACAGCGACAACTTCGGGCGGCTGTTCGTGCGCTTTAAGCACTGACCACCTAAGCCGCGCGCATCGCTTGCTGCTCTTCGGCGACGCGCTTCAGCCCAACCAACGCTTCCACCCACACCCGCCCAGCGGCTCGAGCACGACGCACATCCTGTGGGAGACCAGCAAAATCCCCGTGCCATAATTCCAGTCTGGTGCGTCCGTCCTTTTCCTCATCCATTACCAGGTCCACAGTAGTGTAGCTGGCTGGTTCGTCAGGCAACTTGCCATCCATAGCCAACCGGGTGTACCGCAGTCGGCGCTCCGGGATACTTGCCATCACCACACCTTTGGCACGAAGGGTCTCCTCCCCGTCCAAGGATTCCACCCAAAGAATGGGGGCTCCGGGTTGCCATGTACTCCGTCCCTGCCAGCCTTCCAGATAGAGCTTGGTAAGCATCGGGTCCGTCAGCGTCGCCCATATAGCTGCCGTCGAAGCATCGATCAAAAGTGTCCTACGGATGATCGTGTCTTTTTTCATTGTAATCCCACAACGCACTTTTCGTGCCGTTAGTTCACATGCGACAAGCTGTCAGTGTACCATTCTTGGTAAGCCTAACAGCCGTTTCGCTCGGCTACGCGGACCGATCTGTTCGGCCCATCAACCTGGCATCGTCCCTGGTCCATTGAACCGCCCCCCCATGAACAGCCCGGTCCGAGTTCGTGCCTGAAGCAGGAACGATACGATTCACCGCATTCCCTTCGATGAAATAGGCCATTCACGCTCCTCCCGTCCTCTATGAATTCGCCATCCCCTGCTTGGGAGCGTATTTTAGACCTGTTCCATGGGCAGACCAGCACATCCCGGTTTCCGACCCACATGCGGTGTTCGGGTAATGGCGTTCCTTCTTGTCCTCATAGCAGGAAAGAACGCATCAGGGCAGCTGGTATTGAACGAAGTATGCTCCAAGAACAATACGGTCCTGGCGGATGCATTCGGCGACCACCCGGATTGGGTAGAGGTCCACAATCCGAGTGACGACATCATTGCACTGGATGGATTCTATTTAAGCAACAAGGCCTCCGAGCCTGCGAAATGGCAGCTTCCAGCCGCTGAGTTGCAGCCCGGGGAATTCGCCGTTCTCTTTTCCGGGTCGGCCGAACAAGGCGATCACTATTTCCCTTTCAAGATCTCGCAGGCGGGGGAATCCCTTTATCTATCGAACACCGACCTCGAGGGTGTCGATGTATTGCACGTGCCTTATTTGCAGTCGGATCATAGCTATGGGAGGACCGATGATGGGTTGCGCTTCTTTGCTGCCCCAACTCCGGCC
>JAHEFL010000252.1 GCA_024640205.1 Flavobacteriales bacterium
AAGTCGCAATCAGCGAAGACAAGCACCGGGTTCTTACCGCCCAGTTCCAGGCTCAATTTTTTGAACATGGGCGCTGCGACCCTTGCGATCTCAGCCCCGGTACGCGTTCCCCCGGTGAAGGAGATGGCTGGGATCCCGGGATGTTCCGTTATCGCGGCGCCCACTTTGGGCCCCAGGCCGTGGATGATGTTCAGCACACCGGGCGGGACACCAGCCTCTTCGCATAATTCGCTGAGCCGATAGGCTGTCATCGGGGTCACTTCGCTGGGCTTGGCTACCACGCAATTGCCTGCTGCCAGCGCCGGTGCTATTTTCCACGTGAACAGGTACAAGGGTAGGTTCCAAGGACTGATGCATCCGGCCACACCGAAAGGTTGTCGATCCGTGTAGTTGACCGCCACATCATCCATCAAATGTGCTTCACTTGGGAAATGCAGGATGGCCGTTGCGAAAAAACGAAAGTTGGCCACGGCCCTAGGGATGTCCACTTTTCGTGCGAGGCTCAGAGGTTTGCCGTTGTCACGGGACTCATCCCTGGCGAACTGGTCCAGGTCGCGTTCGATGAGTTCGGCCAACCGGAGTAGGATCCGGCTCCGTCCTTCACGGCCCAGACCCTTCCATTCCGGGAACGCTCGCTTGGCCGCAGATACAGCAGCTTCCACATCCCGGGCATCGGAGTCCGGAAGGTGAGCATAAATGGTTCCCGTTGCCGGAGCATGCACATCGAGCCAGGCATCGCTCGCTGGTGGACGCAGCTGGCCGCCGATCAGGTTGAGTATCCGTTCCATGGTTGGTCGGGTCGAAGGTAGCAGAGGACGCCCGCCGATATATGACGAAAGGCCCCTGCTTACGCCTGAGCCTTCCATCCCCTCGTTGCACAGCCAGCGAACGTTAACCGTCCGAAGTTCTGCGCCAACCTGATGTAGTCCGCCTTGTTCCTATGAAATACGACGGGCGGATCGCGGTGAACGGGAGCAAAAGTATTTCCGACCCTGGTAAGCGGTGTTAAGACATTGGGAATGAACGTTAATTACCGTTAATCGAAACCACTTGGCAAGTGGTGCCAATAGCTTCGGACCTGTGGAGAAGCGATGGACCATCGGTTTGTTGGTAGCGATAGGTCTGGCCTTGGCCGGCCTGGTCACGATCCAGGTGAAATGGATCCGGGACACGGCGGTGCTCAAAGAGGAACTCTATGAGCAAGCCGTACAGAACGCATTGTACGCGGTAAGCGAACGGCTTGAACTGGAGGAAAAGTTGCGCGACCTGTCAGGACATGAGGAAGTGCGTGAATTCCTACTTCAGGAGCCGACCGCGGAAGCGGGCGTTGTGCATCAGGAGGGTACTTCGGTCGCGGAGGAGGCTGTTCTGATGAGGATCCTGGAACCGCTCGACAGGAGCGAACAGGAAGCACTTGTGGAGGACATGGTCAGGGGCCTTCTGTCCCGAGGAGGGTCGAGGGCAGTTCGTGATCGGATCGACCCCCTCCTTCTGGATTCCCTGATGACGATGGAGTTCCAAGCGAAGGGAGTGTCCCGAAGCAATGAATACGGGGTATTCACCGCGAAGGGTGAGGTGGTCCATGTCAGTGGCAAAGGTCTGGTCGACACGATCGCATTGGCCAATTCATCCTATCGTGAGCGCTTGTTCCGGGCTGACCTGATCGGTGAGCCGATCTATCTGCACGTTCTGCGACCGGATCGCGAAGGTTCGCTCATCGGTGGGATGATCCCCTTGCTGGTCACTTCCATCCTGTTCATCCTGGTCATCATCATGGCCTTCATCCTTGCCATCCGGATCATACTGAGGCAAAAGCGGCTGGGTGACATCAGGAACGACCTGGTGAATAATCTGACCCATGAACTGAAGACCCCGATAAGCACCATCGCCCTGGCTTGCGAGGCGCTTGCCGACCCGTCCATCCCCAAGAGCGAACAACAGTTGCGGACCTACACCGCGATGATCAAGGACGAGAACAAGCGCTTGGGGCAGTTGGTGGAAAGCGTATTGCAAAGTGCGGTACTGGACAGTGGCAAGCTTGTGGTCAAAAGAGTGCAGTTGGACCTCCATGCGCTGATCGCTGATGTGGTCCGCAGCAGCAGCATGCAGGTATCCCGGCGCAACGGGAATATCGAGCTGGACCTGAAGGCGGAGATCCACCATGTCATGGGCGATCGGATCCATCTTTCGAACCTCCTTTACAACCTGATCGATAATGCCGTGAAATACACGGAGCAGGCTCCTCGTGTGAGGATCGCAACGAAGAATGACAATGAAGGCGTCCACATCAGCGTGAGCGATAATGGGATCGGGATCCCTGCCTCCGAGCAGAACAAGATCTTCGATCGCTTGTACCGCGTTCCCACCGGTGATCTTCATAACACCAAAGGCTTCGGGCTGGGACTGAGCTATGTGCGTTCGGTCCTTGATCGTCATGGCGGCAAGGTCCGCCTGGACAGCTCCCCGGGCCGAGGAAGTACGTTCCACCTCTTCATACCGTTCGAACATGACGAAAGCGCTCAAGCTCCTCGTAGTGGAAGATGACCCCAATCTGGGCAATCTCCTGACGGAGTATCTGCAGGCCAAGGGATATGATGCCGTTCTCTGTGCGGATGGCGAATTGGGTTGGCTGGCCTATTCGAAGGGAGACTTCGATCTGCTTATCCTGGATGTGATGATGCCACGCAAGGATGGCTTCACGCTGGCACGTGAGATCCGACAGAAGGACCGGGAAACGCCGATCATGTTCCTCACGGCGAAGAGCATGAAACAGGATACCATCAAAGGATTTGAGCACGGCGCGGACGATTACCTGACCAAGCCGTTCAGCATGGAGGAATTATTGCTTCGGGTGAACGCTGTGTTGCGCAGGACCAAGGGAGCCGAACCCAAGGAGGAGGAACCGGATGTGTTCGAACTGGGCTCGTCGACCTTTGAAACGCGCAAGCAGGTGCTCCGCACACCCCAGAACGAAAGGAAACTCACGACCAAGGAATCGGAATTATTGCGCCTTCTGTGCCTGCATCGCAACGACGTGCTTGAGCGGAGTCACGCATTGAACGAGGTGTGGGGGAACGACAGTTACTTCAGCGGACGCAGCATGGACGTGTACATCGCAAAGCTGCGTAAGTACTTGAGGGAGGACCCGTCGGTGGAGATCATCAATATACACGGCAAAGGCTTCCGGCTGATCGCCGAGAACGCGCAATGATCCGTGCAGTTGAACTGTTCCATGGTAAAGCACCATGCCATGGAATACAGAGGAACATCCCGTAACAGGCTCAAGGGAACATTCACCGGTCGCTTTGCCATAGGGCTGCTCGTGAGCCTTTCCCTTGTATTGGTCGCTTTTGAATGGAGATCGGAGGCACGCTCGCTGCCACCCCTTATCATCGAATTGCCGCCTGAGCCACCATGGGAGTCGGTACCGGTGATCATTGTAGAGAAGGAGGCCCGAAGCGACAAAGCATCGGTTACCAGGAAGCCCAGGGAACGGATCTCCGTGATCCCGGCCCCGGACCCGCCCGTCGATGAAGGCACTGGTTCAGAAGCCATGGACCCACCGGTCGGACCAACCGATCCTCCCGTCACGGGTTCCATCCCGAACGGGGATACCACGACTCCTCGGATCGATCCACCTCCATGGGGAGGGAAGGAGGTGAGGCCTTATTTCCTGGATTGTTTGAAGCGCTCCCCGAAAGCGCTGGATGAATGCACCGAATACCGGATCCATCAGCACATGCTTCGGTATTTCAGAATGCCCAGGAGCATTCGTGGTGAAGTGCGGACCACGGTCACGTTCCAGATCGATGATACTGGAAGAATAGGACGTATCGCATACACACCCCGGGTGAGCGAGGAGGTGGAACGGGAGATCGAGCGCGTATTGCGCGAACTGCCCGGCTTCGTTCCTGGAACACAGAATGGAATTCCTGTTCCAGTGATCCACCGGATGCCTGTTGTACTCCGTTCCAGGTAAACGGGATCATAACTTTTGTTAGGGGCAGGGCACGCGATCCCATGGGGTTGAGCCGGTACTCCCGGCGGGTGGATCGAAGTGCAGTGGGTCCGAATAGCGCGTTCGGCTTG
>JAHEFL010000253.1 GCA_024640205.1 Flavobacteriales bacterium
CCAGGTGCGCATCAAGGACATCGCACGCGTGGAACTCGGGGTGGAGAGCTACAATCTGTTCACCCGCCTCAACGGACAGACCTCCACCTTCATCGCTGTATACCAGGCGCCGGGTTCCAACGCCGTGGAATTGGCGGAAAAGGTGGCCGTTGTGATGGACGACCTGGCCTCACGGTATCCGGTCGGGATGGAGCATGTGGTGTCGCTCGATTCCACCAAGCCCATCACCGCCGGTATCGATGAGATCATCGAGACGCTCATCATCGCACTCGTGCTGGTGATCCTGGTCGTGTTCCTCTTCATCCAGGACTGGCGTGCCACGCTCATACCCACCTTGGCCATCCCGGTATCCCTGGTCGGCGCCTTCATGTTGTTCCCCATGTTGGGTTTCTCCATCAATGTGCTCAGCCTGCTCGGCCTGGTGCTCGCCATCGGGATCGTGGTGGATGACGCCATCGTCGTGGTGGAAGCCGTGCAGGTGAACCTGGGCAAGGGCATGAGCCCGGCCAAAGCCACCACCGAGGCCATGAAGGAAGTGAGCGCGCCGATCATTGCGACATCACTTGTTTTGGTGGCGGTGTTCGTACCAGTGGCCAACATGGCAGGGATCACCGGTCGGCTCTACCAGCAATTCGCCATCACCATCGCTGTTTCGGTGATCATCTCATCGATCAATGCGCTCTCGCTGAGCCCTGCCCTGTGCGCCTTGTTGTTGCGGAAGCCGGAACCGGTGGGTGGTCCCTTGGGTCGCTTCTTCGCTGCTTTCAACCGCCTGTTCGATCGCTCCAGTGAACGCTACATGGGTTTTACACGCATCGTTTCTCGGAAACTCAAGCGCAGTGCGCTGTTCATTGGCATCATCGTGGTGCTCGCAGCCGTTTTCGGCAGCCAGGTACCGGGCGGTTTCGTTCCGGAGGAGGACCAGGGGTATTTCTACATACACGTGCAATTACCGGACGCCGCTTCGATCCAGCGAACGGATGAAGTGATGCGCATGTTGGAGGCTGACCTCGGTTCGAACAAGGACTTCGCGATGGTCTCCACGGTGAGCGGCTTCAATCTTCTTTCAAGCGCCACCTCCAGCAACAGCGGGCTTTTCTTCATTACACCGGTGGACTGGGGCGAGCGCGCCTGGTCGGTAGGCCAGCTGCTGCGCAGGCTGAATTACAAGCTCGCCATGGAAGTGCCCGGAGCTCGTGCCTTCGCATTCGGTCCGCCCGCGATCCCCGGCCTTGGCAGTGGCTCCGGTTTCAGCCTGATGTTGCAGGACGTGGGTGGCAATAGCCCGGAGTACCTCGCAGCCAAGACCGCGGAGTTCGTAGCCGCAGCGAACGCGCGTCCTGAGATCGCGACCGCTATGACCACCTTCCAGGCATCGGTGCCGCAAAAGGCAGTGTATGTGGACACCGAGAAGGCCATGAAACTGGGCGTATCGCTCAACAACGTGTACAACACCATCGGCGCCTTCCTCGGTGGATCGTACGTGAACGACTTCGATCGCTTCGGTCGCTTGTACAAGGCCTATGTGCAGGCAGAACCGGAGTACCGGCAAAGCGCCGAAAAGCTCGAACTGTTCTACGTGAAGAATGCCGAAGGAGGCAACGTACCGCTCTCCACCTTGGTGCATATCGAGAATACCACAGGTCCCGAATACACGAACCGCTTCAACCTGTACCGTAGTGTGGAGGTGACCGGTTCGCCTGCCGCGGGCTACAGTTCCACCCAGGCGCTGGACGCGTTGGAGGCCGTGGCACAGGCGACCCTGCCGGACGACATGCGGCTCAGCTGGAACGGCATGAGTTTCCAGGAGCGCGAAGCATCCGGTTCCGCATCGGTCGTTTTCCTCTTCGCACTGCTCTTCGTCTTCCTCATCCTAGCAGCCCAGTATGAAAGTTGGTCGCTTCCATGGAGCATTCTCCTGGGAACGCCCTTCGCGGTGTTCGGGGCCATGCTTTTCCTCTGGATCTGGAGACAGTGCAGCGACTCCTATGAGAACAACGTGTTCGCGCAGATCAGCCTGGTGTTGCTGATCGCCATGGCGGCGAAGAACGCGATCCTCATCATCGAGTTCGCCAAGCTCCGCTTCGATGAAGGCTTGAGCCTGTACGATGCCGCCATGCAAGCCGCTCAGGAACGCTTCCGCCCGATCCTGATGACCGTCTTCTCGTTCATCCTTGGTGTGCTGCCACTGATCACCGCCTCCGGGGCAGGGTCGCTCGCTCGGAACGTGATGGGTGTGGCGCTGCTCGGTGGCATCGGTATCGCTACGCTGATCGGCGTGTTCCTCTACCCCATGCTGTTCGTCCTGGTCGGCAAGCTCTTCAAGTACGAGGAGAACCGGGCCAAAATGCAAACGGGTGAAGCATGAGCACCTGCCTCCATAGACGCTTTCCCCTGATCGTAAGCACGGTGTTGCTCATCACGGGATGCAAGGTCGGGCGCGATTACAAAGGCACCGGCGTGACCGCCCCGACCGGTTACGAACGTGGACCGGCTGTGCCCGACACCACAGCGCTTGCGGGCCTTGCGGGCAATGACACGCTGGATTGGTGGCGCTTGTTCCAAGACCCTCTTCTCGATACGCTGATCCATGCCGCATTGGCGAACAACCGCGATCTGAACACCGCGATCCTCAACATCGATCGGGCAGCAACCCTGCTCGCCATCAGCAAGGCGGACATCGCACCGAAGCTGAGCATGAAAGGTGACTATTCCTATGGCAACTATCCCTTTCTGTTCGATGATGCAGCCCGTTCCTCGGCATTCGGAGGAGCGGCGGTATCCTGGGAGCTCGATATCTGGGGGCGCATCCGCAGACAGAACGAAGCGGCGCGTGCCCAGCTCCTGCGTGAGCAATATGCGGTTCGGGCCGTGCAGTTGGAATTGATCGCAGCGGTCGCCTACACCTATTTCGAACTGCTCGAGTACCGGACGGACCTCGCCATTTCGCAGCGCACCTATGCGCTTCGGGACAGCATGTACATCATCATTGATGCCCGTTTCCGGGGCGGCATCGCGGCAGAGATCGACCTGGATCAGGCACGCATCCAACGAGCGATCGCGGCCACGGCCATCCCGTTCCAGGAACGCCTGATCGCTTTCACGGAGCATGCCCTTTCCGTGCTGATCGGCAGAACACCGGGGCGGATCAGCACGGGTGCCGCACTCGCCGACCAGCCTTCCGTGCCGGAGATCCCCGTGGGCCTTCCTTCAGAACTGTTACAGCGCAGACCGGACGTGCTTGCATCCGAGCAGGACATCGTCGCACAGAACGCCCTCACCGGTGCCGCCTTTGCTCAACGCTTTCCGACCTTGAGCCTCACCGGGCTACTGGGTGTGGCGAGTACGGATCTGGCGGGATTCACCTCCGGCACCACGGCATACAGCATCTCCGGAGGTCTGCTAGGCCCGGTGTTCCATTGGGGACAGAACCGTCGCCGGGTGGAAGTGGAACGCATCAAGACCGAACAGGCGGTGCTCCAATACGAACAGACCGTGCTCAATGCGCTGCGTGATGTGGAGGACGCCTTGGTGGCCATTGAGACCTTGAAGAAGGAGGAAGTTGCCCGACGTGCCCATGTGCAGGCTGCCGTGCACGCTGAATTCCTCTCGAAGGAACGCTACGACAAGGGTGTGACCAGCTACCTTGAATCACTGGAATCGCAACGCCAGGCCTTTGAATCGCAGCTTGGTCTCGCTGCCGTTCAACGGGCCTTGCTCAGCAGTTATGTGCGCCTATACAAGGCGCTCGGTGGTGGTTGGCCCACGGAACAGGACAAGAAGGCGGCCCAGGAGCCGGAGTAACATTCGCCCCTTGAACCGTCCGTTATCCGGGCGTATTATTCCACTTGCTACCTTGTCACGTCCAGTTCCCGATCACGAATGTCCAAGAACATCTCCTCCCTCAGCGGCCGCGACGGCAAGGAACTCGACGACGCCTTGTGGGAACGGCTGCAGGATCGCGCCCGGTCGAATGACGGATCGCCGACAGCGGAAGCGCTCACCGAGGTGGCGGAAGACTTCCTGATCGGAGAGGCTGTCACCTACGGCACCAGCAGCTTCTACGATTTCCTGAAGCGCGGTAACA
>JAHEFL010000254.1 GCA_024640205.1 Flavobacteriales bacterium
CTGAGTACCGCGATCGACTAGTTCGAGAACCCCGATGGTCCGACCCCATCGGGGTTTTTCATTCAGCTGCGTAATCCGGCAAGGCTGGCGGGTATCGCAAGGACACCGGGCAAAGCGAACACCAGCGTCCAGGCCGGCATGTAGTTAATGGAGATCCCTGTGAGAAGGCTGACGATCAAACTGGATCCGAACAGCAGACCGGTCATATGAAGGCCAACATATGCGAAGCGATGTACCGGCCGATCCATTTTCTCCGCTTCATCCGTTCGTATCGTTCGATCCCTTCTTGAATTCCGCGTCTGTGAAGGTCCGTGTCGATGCGTCCCCTGTTCGGTCGGACGGTAGTAGCGTAAGCGCTCATCGTACTCTCGCTTTCGGTCGGGGTCGCTGAGGACCACGTATGCTTCATGCACCGCGTGGAAGATCACGACCGCATCGGGTCCCGGATGCCGATCCGGATGACACCACATGACGCGCTTCCGGAATGCCTGCTTGATCTGCTCCGGCCCCGCGGTGCGACGGATCCCGAGGATCTTATAGTGATCATATCTCAGCGTCGCGTCCATTCCGTTGGAAGCCCCAAGTTAACCGTTCATCGTTCCATGCTTTATGCGATCCAAGGTCCTGCGGTATCTTAACCATGGAACGCATGAGATCGTTGATCCGCATACTTCTTGTCTGTGTGGCCTTCGGCTTTCTTTTCACGACGTGTGATGGACAGGATCGGTTGTTCCATGGGCGGGTGGTTGATGCGGAAGATGGCCATCCATTGAGCGGGGCCCATATTCGTGTTGCTGGACACGCATTCGTGCTGGTCAGCGATCCCTCGGGTCGGTTCATGTTCCCTTGGGATCACCTGGGGACACGGACCATCGTGGTGAGCCACATCGGCTACGCAAGTGCGGAGCATGAGCTGATCGGGAAGGAGTTCAAGGACGAAGGCCCCCATTTCATTCGTATGGCCCGGACGTCGATCGCTATTCCTGAGGTGCTCATCCGCGTGACTGCGCCCGAGGTGGTCTACCAAAGCGATGATCTTCATGTAGGTGATCACTTCCCGACGGAAGACGGACTATGGGTCCTCGTTTACGACCGGCCTCAGATGTGGCATAAGGAGCATGATGCTGGAACACAATTGTTCAAACAGGCCCGGCTGCATCTGCTCGATACCCTGTTCCGTGAGCGCATGAGTTGTCCTTTGCCCGAGCGTGTCCGGCAACTGCATCGCGATCATCAGGGGCGGATCATCGTGGAAGGGGAATACACGGCATGGCTGGCCACCGTTCAAGATGATCATATACAACTCCATTCCCTTGATCGGCAATGGCTGCATACAGCGGTGCTTCCCTGGACGGACAGCATCCCCGGTGCCCTTTTGGGGAACACCAGCATTCCGACCTATCCTTCCTTTGACCATATCGCCTATGATCCGCTGACCAAGGAACAACGCCTTATCTGTTCCGTGGAGGACAGGCATACCATGGAGTTGTTCCGTAGCCAATACAAATACATGAGCGGTCGGGACAAGGTGATCGCCATGGACCTGGAACTTGAGACCGGGGTCGATCGTGAGGTCATTGCCGGGTACATGACCGCGTTCCATGATGACCCCTATTTCCAATTACCGTATGCGCCGCTCTTCGTGGTGGATGATGTCCTTTGCGTCTTCGATCATACAACGGATAGGATCCGTCGTTTCCACCGGGATCGTGGACATGAGCGTGATGTCCCGATCGCATATCACCATGAGCGGGGATGGGATTCATGCCTGTTGCAGGACCCTGCGAGCGGGGCGGTGCATGCACTGTTCAAGCGCGGCCCGCACACCTGGTTAAGACACGTCGATGCCGGAACGGGCAGCATGGGGGACCGCATGGAACTCACGCATCCATACCCGGAGGCCATCCGCATTTACGATGGCTATGTCTACTATGTGTACAGACCTTTCGGGTCATTGCAGCACAGAACATTGTACCGCGAAGCGCTGCACTAGTTCCAGGCCATCATCCCGGTATCAGGTGATGCTTCGGGAAGTCCTGCCACACAGCCGTACCTGTATCCCTTGAGACCAATGTCCATGAATCGAAGGGGAAGTCGATACGGACCATGCCACAAGTAGGAAGGTTCCCTAGATCGGTGCTGCACAACATGTCGACCAAAGCTGTAGCACCAGGATTGTGACCGAATAACATTACGTGAGGGACTTCATCCGGGAGGTCGTTTATTGAACGAAGCAATAGATCAGTAGTGGCGTGGTAGAGGGCTTCCCGTAAGAGCAACTGGGGGCGTCCGCCCGTGGGGTCGAAATGGTTCCCCTCTCGAGCATCCAGCACCTGTGCAAATTGTCGGGCGGTCTCTGCGGCCCGGGTCGCGGTGCTGCTCACCAACAGGTCCAAAGGCTCTTTCCGGTCCCTGAAGATCTTCGCCATGAACGGCGCATCCCGTTGGCCACGATCGTTCAAAGGACGATCATGGTCGGTCACGTGTGGATCGCTCCAACTGCTCTTGGCATGACGGCACATGTAAAGGGTACGCATGGCAGGCCGATCTATACGCAAAAGATAATACTGTTCACGGCGATCCCAACACGCCCCGAAGTATCCGGCCGATCAGACGGTTACGCTACGCAACCCTTGCAGCAAGCTCATCAACAGCACGTTCGGGTCAAGGGTAATGGGAAGCTGGATCTGTACCTGACGAGCATCACTGAACTGGTTCCCGTTCCGGAAGCCCTTGCTGATGGAAAGGAACAACGCTTCAGGATATGTACCTGTGAAATGCAGTTGTGACACGCCACCGCCGGTCATGCGGAGCAGGTACCGCGGATAGTGGCTCTCGCCGTCCTTCCACGCTGTGTCCTCTTCCAATACATGGCCCTGTTCACGAAGGTCCTGCGACCATTCGTCCATTACATAGAGAAGCACATCCTCCACGAATACTTCCGGGTCACGGGGTAGCTGTTGCTGGCTGAAATCAAGCGGTGCCAGGAGGCGTGAGCTGGTCCTGCGAAGCGCGGTGGTCAGGTCGTCGATCTGAGCGGTAAAGGTCATCTGTCTTCCTCGTTCTTGCAGCGGCAAAGTAGTAGGACCTGAAGGACTGGCCCAACATATCACCAATGGGTTTTGCACGATCGATCCAACGATCCTGCATGAGATCGAATATCCTTTATGCGCCAGGGCCTCGTTCAGGATGGTTGCCCATGCAGCGTACTAGAACGGATCGACGGAGAGGATCAGTGGACTATTGTCCTCGATCGGGGCCGACGGATCCTTGTTGATCATTGCGCAATCCGATAACAATGAAATAGGCAGGTTGCGTGCCTGACGCGATCGTGTCGGCATCCACTCGCTCCCTCATGACGAAAGCATCCTTGCTGATGCCTTTTTCATTGGTCAAGTAGTTCAAGATCACTTCAGTACGAGCCGCTGATAATCGTGTTGCTTCCTTCATCGCAACTTCCGACCCCGTTCGGTTCAAGCAGCGCGTCTGAACAGGGGCATCGCTTGGTCCCGATGTTCGTTCGAGCCAATCCAGGAAACCTGTTGAACGGATGTCCACGTTCTGGACCAGTTCGCCCAACTCCAGGTGCGGAAGCTCTGAGCTGGTTCCGGTACTGTCGGCATAGTACGCTGCTCTTGCCTGAAGTATGGCGTAGGATTCCGCTTCCATCAAAGGATCCCCGGTCCGGACGAGCTCCACCCGTAATTCAGGTCGGCCTTCGATCACGCGCGACAGAATATTCAAGGAGCGGACCTGCTTTTCCTCCAATTCTTCCTGCAGATAGGTGAAATGAACGGCACGCAGATCTTCTTCATCCGCATCGAATGCTCTGGCCAGCATGGTGATCGGTGCCGAGACCGCCTTTGTGATCAGGTTTTTCAGAACCTGCCAAACGATCGGCCACACCTTGTACTCGGGGTCGTCCAGGTCCCCTTCGACCGGGATGTTCAGATCGATGTTGCCATGGACATCCTTCATGAGCGAGACAGCCAGACGGACAGGAAGACTGTATGCATCAGGGACATCCATCCTGCTCCCCATATCCATATCTTCCACATGGATCTTGTT
>JAHEFL010000255.1 GCA_024640205.1 Flavobacteriales bacterium
CTTGAGATCGGAAAGTACGCCCTTACCAGAGGTCGAGCCACCCTTGGTCAAGCAGTACGATGACGCGGATCCCTACACGGCTGACCACCGTGATTATCTTCTGAACCAGAGCAGGGTCAACCTGATGGCGATCAGCCAGATGAGCGACCTGAAGGCGAACCTGATGCTGACGCTGTCCGCCGTGATGCTCCAATTCGCCTTGATGAAGGTTTCCGACAAAAGGATCGATGGACCCACACTGCACTATTGGGTGATCGTGGTCGGTGCGCTGTTGACCATCCTGTTCAGTGCTTACTCCACGCTTCCGAAGGCACCTCTGATCTTCCGTGAAGTGGAAGCCGGCTCGGAGCAGTTCACTAGCGGTGCGAGCCTGCTGTTCTTCACCAGCTACATTCGGCTCCCTGTTGCGGAGTACAAACGAAGAATGCAGTTCGTTCTGAGCACGCCACCGCACACGCACGATGCCATTTTGGAGGAACTTCATGCTCATGGTCGCTATATCGCGCGGAAGAAATACCTGCCTCTTCGCCTTGCATACATGACCTTTCTGCTGACCTGGTTGGCGGGCGCCACGTCTTACGTCATGGCCATATGACGACCGACTTCCGGGCCGCGTAGTTGGATCAAGGACGATGGCCGTGCAAAGTTTTCATCGTCAAGGTGCGATCACGTGCATGGGGAGTTCATCGAACCGGACGATGATTAACTTGTCGCGAACATTCGAAAACTTTCAAAAACCCATGATCATGATAAGACTTAAACCCTTGCTCGTACTCCTGGCGATCGCATTCGCCATTCCAGCATTCACACAAACCTATTTCGCAGCCCGCTCCCCGGATGCCGATGCTGGTTCCGTGGATGTGATCGACATAGGCAGCGGTAGTACGATAATTTCCGTCCCCGTCACTTTGAACGGGAACCCGATCGATGGATTCACGGGAATGGCGATCCATCCCACCAGCGGAAGCGTGTACGCCATAGCCAAAGTAGGCTCGAATTTCCATCTGGTCACCTACAATGCGACCACGGGATCGCTGACGTCGGTCGGTATCCTTCCCGACAAATTCGCCGGGATCACATTCCACAGCAACGGTACTTTGTACGGCATCACAGGTGATGGGGCGGACAACCCGGAGCAGTTGTATTCGATCAACACCAGCACTGCCAGCGCGACGTTCATCGTATCCCCGGGCACTGGAAGCGACGGTGAGGCCATCGCCTTCAACATTGTGGATCAGCGGATCTACCGGTATGGTGGCGGGGGGCTGTTGCAGAAGATCGATCTGGCAACGAGCCAGGTCATCGTAGTGAGCACCTCCATGAATGTTGCGAACTGGGCCCACGCCTTGTACCACAGACCTGCCACGAATGACTTCGTGTTCGCTGCCGGGGACATCATCTACTCGATGAGCACGACAGGAGCGTTGACCACTCTTTCCACGGATGCGACCGGTTCAGGTATCAAGGGCTTGTTACCCACCAACGTGGTAGGGGTCGAAGAGCCCACCAACGTGGTGGACCTGGAGCTGTTCCCGAATCCAGCGAGCGATCGGGTCACCATCGTTCTGGACAGCCCGGAGACAAAGCAAGTGCTGCGTGTCTTCGATGCCACCGGAAGCTTGGTGGATGAAAGCTATGTCACAGGACCTGGTCAAGTGAGCTACGATGTTCAGGCTCTGTCCGAAGGAATGTACACCTTCGAACTGAATGCGAACGGTGTGCGACACATCGATCAGGTGGTCATCCAGCGCTGATCTTTTTGCGAACACCTCCTTAAAGAACGGTCCCATGGGAAACCATGGGATCGTTCATTTTCCAGCCATGGATGTTCACGTCCCCGGCCCGGCTTCGGATAGAAACCCGATCCAAAGTCCGCAGAGCACCCAAGTGATCAGGTCATCCACGATACCCCTTATATGAAATTCCAAGGGGTATCCCACCTATTCAAGCTGACCAATGACGCCTTGAGGGCCAGGAACACACCGTACAGACAGCAAACCACGTAGCGCGAGGAGAAGGCGCGGAATAAGCTCGACGCCGTTGTGAGGATCCAAACGATGATCAACACGCTCATTATGCAGTAAAGAAATCCGGTCAGCATGTTGCCGGACATTTCCATGTACATGGACGAATGGTCTTTCTTCATGCGCTTCCACTAGCTGCTGATGTCCTGATCCGCTCGTGCCTGGCGGCTTGGCGGGTAAACGTACACGCCTGTTCGGTCAGGCGCTCTTCAGGAATGCCTGCACCTCCATGCCGGATCCGAGTACTGGAACGCATTCTCATGTGTTGGAAACACCATCCAACTCAACGACTGGCACACGAACACGATCAAGGCACCGACCAGTGAAGCGATCGATCTTTTTCATGACCAGGAAGTAGCGGGTCCGTAGTATCGAAGCCAAGCATGTGGAACACAAACCCTTGACACGATCCCTGCTACCAAAAACGTGAACGGCGCGCCTCCAGGTAGGAGGCGCGCCGTTCCACACGTCGCGTTCAGAGTCTCAGGACCTATTTGGTCACCACGATCCGCTCGGTCATCACCTTGCCATCACGTACCACATTGAGCAGGTAGATACCGCTCTCCAGTTCCGTGATGTCCACTTGATTGATCCGCAGGTCACCGGTCTCCGCCTTGAACTGATCGACCGCGATCACGGTACGACCGGACAGGTCGAGAATTCCAATGGTCACCTGGCCAGCACCGCTGTACAGCGTACGGACCGTCAATTGATCCCGCACAGGGTTCGGGAAGGCAACCAGCACGTCGGAACCCTCGCTGAGTTCTGACAGATTCTTCGCCAGCGCAACCGGTGAGCAGCTCAGGAAGCCACGTCCCTCACCACCACCATCGTAATTCTCATTGATGGCTGTAAGAGCGGTATTCAACTGTGAAGCAGTGTATGATCCACCACATCCACCGATGAACTGGTTCGCGATCTCGAGCAATTCGTTCACCTGCATTCCCATGAAGATACCACCAGTGATATAGGTGTTACCCAAGAGATAGGCCGACTCACCGAAATCAGGATCCCATACATCGAATCCGACCGCCAAAGTCACTGACATCAATTGGGCGGCGAGCGTATTGGTCAGCTGGTTCGCGCTAGGAGGACCGCTGCCATTCGGATTCAGCCAGCTTTGCGTGAGCACGCTTGGTGTACCACCGGAAGGAAGGAAGTCCGTCACATCCTGTGCCGTCTCCAAGGTCACGGTAAAGTTGCAACCGATCTGCACACCACCGGGGAATGCCGCAAGGAAGTTAGCACCTGAACCGGCTGGTGCATGCACATAACTTCCTGGGTTATTCCCACGCGGCTTGCTTCCCCAACCACCCTGGGTATAGGTGCGCAAGTTGCAATCACACGGGGTCTCCAGGGTCACAGTCACAGTTGCCGTGCTCGTACATCCGTTGTTCGAATCGGTGACCGTCACGGTATACTCACCTTCGGCGCATACCTCGACTTCAGCACCATCGGCGCTGAATTCATTCGGTCCGGTCCAAACATAGCTTACACCTTCCGTCACGCTGCTTGCAGATATCATGATGCAGGTCTCACCACAAGGGATCATAGCATCCTCTGCTTCAACAGCTGGCGGAGTGATGTCCTGACCCACCGTGGTGCTGCACGTCGCCGTGCAACCATTCACCGTGTTGGTCACCGTCACCGTGTACACACCTGGCGCGCTCACGCTCGGGCACTGAGCCGTGCTGGCGAAGCCATCAGGTCCGATCCAGCTGTAGCTCCGGTTCGCCGCTGCATCGCAGTTGTTCACCTTGATCTGCACTGAGGTCGTCGTACAGGTCAGAGGACCATCGTTGCTGCACTCTGCCGCAGGAGGAGTGATGTCCTGACCCACCGTGGTGCTGCACGTCGCCGTGCAACCGTTCACCGTGTTGGTCACCGTCACCGTGTACACACCTGGCGCGCTCACGCTCGGGCACTGAGCCGTGCTGGCGAAGCCATCAGGTCCGATCCAGCTGTAGCTCCGGTTCGCCGCTGCATCGC
>JAHEFL010000256.1 GCA_024640205.1 Flavobacteriales bacterium
AGGTCAGTGCATTCTCCTCGTCCTCGAACGCAAGGCTATCGATCCAGCCGCGATCTTCCTCTTTGGCGAAGTGCAGGGAAAGATCACCGGTGCGATCCAACTGCTCACAGAGCGCAGTGCCATTGTCCCTGTATGCGTTGGGCCACAGATGGATCCATAGCGTATCCAATCGATCCGGTGAATGGTTCGTGTAGGTGAAGGATCCGTGTCCATGCAGCATGTGCGCAACATCATCCAGCCGTACCTCGATGGTGTGATCCACCCGCTGTTGGATATACTCCTGCGCTGCGAGGTGGCCCGGAAACGAAATGATGATGAAGGCGAGCACCCTGGCGAATGGGCCAGCAAGAGCAGGAGAGGAATAGCTTCTAAGGGGGACGACCACCTTCATCGGCTAATGCTCAAAGCAGCTCTGCCAGCTTGGCCTCCAGGTCATGGGACCTCAGACCTTTCGCCAGGATCTTACCCTCACGATCGACCAGCACCGTATAGGGGATACTGCTCACGCCATACTCCTGCGCAGCGGCGTTGTTCCAGAAGCCCAGGTCGCTCACATGCTTCCAATTGATCCCGTCCTGTGCGATAGCAGCGACCCACGCCGACTGGTCGCGGTCCAGGGAAACTCCCAGGATCTCGAAGCCTTTACCCTTGTATTTGTCATAGACCATTTTCACTGCCGGGTTCTCGAACCGACAGGGCTTGCACCAGCTGGCCCAGAAGTCGATAAGGACCACCTTGCCGCGCAGCTGGCTCAACGCGAAGGTTCCTCCGGACGGCGTTTGCTGGCGGATCTCCGGGGCTTCGCTTCCGATGGGCAGCAAATTGCTGAGCCGTTTCATCTCCTCCTCCTGCATTTTCTGCATCAGCAGCTGCTGCTCCTGCCGATCGATCTGGTCGCGAAATGCAGCGAAGAACCCCGATCGAGGCATGACGCTTCGCAGATCCTCCCGCACCTTCTTCATCAGGTCAAGGTCCTGTTGCACGTTCAGCCTGTTCACTGCGCTAAGCACCACTGGGGAGGTGCTGTTGTCGTTCACGAATGCTTTGCAGCTCTCGTAATAGGTCGAGTTCAGATTGTTGAAGGCATCGATGGCATCGGTATTTCCGGGATTGTCTGCGATCACCTTCCGCAATTCCTCACGATCATTTTCGTACTTCTGGCTGCTTTTCTGGAACTCGCGGAGCAGGTCGGTATGCACCGACCCCGTGAGTACAGCGGGCTCTTGCAGTGAACCAAGGCTGGCTTCCACTTGAAGACTTTCAGCGCTGTCCAGCACGACCACGAGTTGTTCATTCCCAATGGCAATACGGTAGTAATCCAATGGCAAGGGAGGGAGCGTGATGCTCCCTTTACCATCGCCGTTCAATTTCACCGAATCCACATGGACCGGCTGGTTGTTCTCGAACCGGTCGAAATAGGCCACTTGCCCGCCTGAGCCCTGTATGCTCAGATCCACGTTGCGGCCCGTGCTGCCGCAAGCGGAAAAGAGGAGTGCGACGGCAAGGAGTTGAAATTGGGTCTTCATTACGTGTGGTTCTATTGTTCCAGTATCCTTCGAACAGCTTCATTGGCGCGCTTCGGGTCGGCCTTACCCTTGGTGGCTTTCATCACCTCTCCCATGAACAGTCCCAGCAGGCCTTTGTTCCCGCTCCGATATGCTGCCACCTTATCAGGGTATCGTTCCATCACTTCCTTCATGATCACCTGTATCGCATCCTCACGATCCTCCTGGACGAGGTCATGCTCCCGTGCAAGTTCTTCCGCGGTTGCTGTCGGCTTCTCCAAAAGCAACGGGAACAGGCGTTGGCTGGCGACCGTGTGGCTCACCGTGCCGGCGTCGATCAGATCGATCAATCCGGCAAGTCTATCGGGATGGATGGGAAATTCAGTGATCGGAAGTCCTTGCTCGTTCAGCCAACCGCGCACATCACCCATGACCCAGTTCGCGGCCGCCTTATGGTTCCTGGTATGCGCAATGACACCTTCGTAGTAGAGCGCTGTGGCCTTGTCATCGGTCAGTACGCCCGCGTCGTATTCGCTGAGCCCGAGCGTGCCGGTGTACTTGGCCCGAAGTTCCCTTGGAAGCGGCGGCATTTCCGCACGGATCGCGTTCTTCACCTCCTCGGTCACCGTGATCGGTTGCAGGTCGGGCTCTGGGAAGTAGCGGTAGTCGTGCGCCAATTCCTTGCTCCGCATGCCCACGGTAGTGCCTTTGCCAGCATCGAAGGTCCGGGTCTCCATGTGAATGATCCCTCCTTCCTCCAGGATCTCGCTCTGGCGTTGCGCTTCGAATTCGATCGCACGCATCACGTTCCGGAAGCTGTTCATGTTCTTCACTTCGCAACGCGTACCGAAGTTGGTGCTACCGATGGGTCGAAGACTGATGTTCGCATCGCACCGCAAGCTCCCTTCCTCCATGTTGCCATCACAGATGTCCAGGTAACGCACCAAGCGCCTTATCTCCGTGAGGTAGTCGTAGGCTTCCTGTCCGCTGCGCAGTTCCGGCTCACTGACGATCTCCAATAGTGGTACACCTGCCCGGTTCAGGTCCACCAAAGTGTTGAAAGGGTCCACATCGTGGATGCTCTTGCCGGCGTCCTCCTCCATGTGGATCCGGGTGATCCCGATACGCTTCTCGCCGCCTTCGTGCGATATCATCACATGCCCTGCGGTGCAGATCGGCGTGTTATCCTGCGTGATCTGGTACCCTTTTGGGAGGTCCGGATAGAAGTAGTTCTTCCGGGCGAAATGCATCCAGGGTGCTATGGTGCAGTTCGTCGCAAGACCCAGACGGATCGCGTGTTCCACCATCCGCTTGTTCAGCACGGGCAAAGTGCCTGGATGACCCAAGGTCACGACGCTCACGTTGGTGTTCGGGTGATCACCGTAGGCGTTCGCGTCGCTGCTGTAAGCCTTGCTGGCGGTGATCAATTGGGCATGCACCTCGAGCCCGACGACCAGTTCCCATTTCTCGCTCCAATGCCCCATCACGATCCGACCTTGTAAATGCGTTGGACGTGCGACCTGATCCCGTTGCTGACCCGGATCAGATACATGCCGTCATTCAAATGCGAGAGGTCCATGGTGTGCAACCCTGAAACCGTTCCCTGATGCACGCGCTGGCCCGTGCTGGAGAGTACTTCAAATGTCATGTTCCCCCCATCGCCGTGCAGAGGTGTGATGGTCACCGATCCCTGCGTCAAGGTGGGGTGGATGCGATAGTCCGGAGTGGGGCGGTGAAGGGATGTGTTCACTGCCTGATCGATGTCCAGGACCCAGAGCCCGTTCTGCATATCGCTCACCAGAACGCGCCCGGATGGCAGGTAGGGGTACACCCCCCAAGCACCGTAATAGCTGTCAGCATGGGGGATGACGCTGGTATCGTAGAATCCGAGCAGGACAGGGTTCATGGGATCGGCCATGTTCCAAAGCCAATACCCATCGTAGTAGTATGCCACGTGGAGAAGATCACCGGTGAAGAAAGGATTGTGCGGGATCGACTGTGGGTGAACTTCCGTCGAGACGATCGAGATGACCTCCAGATCGGTCAGGTCATCCGTGGCAATGAACTTCAGGGGCGAGCCGTGGTTCTCATCCGCCATTGCGTACAGACTTCCATCGTCGTTCAGCCAGCCGCTATGGTTGTACCCGGCTTGCGGGTAATCAACCAGGGACCCCAGCAACACGGGGTCCAACGGATCGCTGAAGTCGACCACATGCATGCCATCCTCATCGTTGCACCAGACGATATTATCCCGCACATAACAATCATGTACATACCCAACCGCGGCACCCCACCAGGGAACGTCCTGCTCCAGGTCGTTGAGCAATACCGGCTGGGTCGGATCCTCAAGGGAAATAACACTGAACTGGCTGCTGCCCCCGCAGGTGTATAGGAGGGCGTTCACGGTATCGATCTGGATGTTGTGGGCCCTTACCAACAACTCGTTGGAGTCGTACACGACATGCACGGAATCCGGCAGGTATTGCAGATCGATGATCTGCAGGCTG
>JAHEFL010000257.1 GCA_024640205.1 Flavobacteriales bacterium
TATTTCACGGCAAGTGGTGATTGTTACGGTTGCCACGGGCCGGATGAGGCGTTCAACTATGCAAGCATCGATGCGGATGGTATCGATGTGAATGTGGCGGATGATTGGCGTAGCACGATGATGGCTAACAGCGCGCGTGATCCTTTTTGGCGGGCGAAGGTCAGCCATGAGGTGAGCGTGAACCCCGACCATCAAACGGTCCTCGAGGACAAGTGCACAAGTTGCCATGCGCCTATGGGCAGATATGATAAATTCCTGATGGGACAAGGTCATTATGGCATGAGCGAACTTGAGATGGATCCCATCGCCTTGGACGGTGTAAGCTGTTTGGCCTGCCACATGCAGGGCAACGATAGTCTTGGTCTGCTATTCTCAGGCAATTTGAAGTTCGACACGAACAATGTGGTGTATGGACCATACGATGAGATCTTCGGGGCGCCTATGACCTCGTTCGTGGGCTATGAGCCCCTTTACTCCCCACATATCAATGATGCTGGGTTATGTGCGGGTTGCCATACGCTGATCACGGAGACTGCGGATCTGGAAGGGAACCTGACAGGGGATGAGTTCGTGGAACAGGCCACCTATCACGAGTGGTTGAACTCCGTATTCAACACGGATGCGGATCCGAAGAGCGGCATTAGCTGCCAAGGTTGCCACGTGCCTCGGATCGACGATGCCGTGGTGATCTCAGCCAACTACCTGTTTCTCCAAGGACGCAGTCCGTTCGGTCTTCATCACTTTGCAGGAGCCAATACGTACATGCTTGAACTCCTGAAGGATAACAATGCAGAGTTGGGGCTGACAGCGAGTTCCGTGCAATTCGACAGCACGATCGCCCGCACGTTCCGGATGCTCAGGAATAATTCGTTGTTGCTGGATACCTGGGTATCCCAGCGCGATGAGGATACTGCGTTCATTGATGTGAAGTTGACCAATCTGGCCGGGCACAAATTCCCCAGTGGTTATCCGGCGCGGCGTGCGTTCGTGGAGTTGGCCGTGCTCAATGCTTCCGGGGATACCCTTTTCTCGAGCGGCCGATGGAATGGCGCATACGATGTGGAAGGCCATGATCCCGAATGGGAACCTCACCATGATGTTATCACGCAAGAAGATCAAGCCCAGATCTATGAGATGGTCATGGGCGATGTGAACGGGGATAAGACGACTGTCCTCGAACGCGCCAAGTCCCCGTTGAAGGACAACCGCCTTGCACCGCTCGGTTTCACCACGAGCCATCCTTCTTACGATACCACGCTCATAGCCGGCGTATCCGCAGCGGATACGGACTTCAACAGGGATGATCTGGGTGAGGAAGGGAGCGGTACGGACATCGTGCATTACCACGTGGCGATGAACGGCTATACCGGATTGATACAGATCCGTAGTCGGGTGTGGTACCAAAGCGCTCCACCGCGTTGGATGGAGGAAATGTTCGAGTATAACACCGCTGCGATCGATACGTTCCGGGACATGTTCGAGGCATCCTCGCCGGCCCCGGTCATGGTCCTTGAGAACGAGATCGTGGACCAGAGCGTGGCGATCGATGATCTGCGTGAACTTGGCGTGCGCATTTACCCGAACCCGGTGAGGGATGGCTTACTGCGTATGGAAGGTTTGAATGGGAAAGTGACCCGGGTGGAGGTGCGTGATGTGCGTGGAGCTCTTGTCGCCGATCATGTTCCGAACGGTCAGCGCAATTGGCAGGTGAGGCTTCCTGCCACGGCAGCAACGTACGTGGTGATCATACACACCGCGACGAAGACATTCGTTGAACGAGTGGTAGCATTCTGATCCACGCGATCGAGCAGATGTTGGTCCAGTGCAGGGCCGGCCTACATTTGAGGAATGCGTAGTTCCCTGATCTTCCTGATATCCGGTCTTGCGGTGCCGTGCTCCGCACAGAACCCTGACGTGGAAGCAATTATTGGGTCGGTGAAGATCGACTCGATGATGCTATATGTAAGTGAGTTGAGCGGGGAACTACCCGTGAACGTGGGTGCGGGTCCGGAGCTGATCCTGAGCAGGCATAAATTCAATGAGGGCAATGCCAAGGCGCAGAGCTACCTGGAGCAGAAGCTTGTCCAGTTCGGATACACACCCATGGTCCAAACTTTCGGCAGCACCGGACGGAACGTGCTCGTCACAAAGACGGGCAATGTGTATCCGGATGAGGTGGTCATCCTTTGTGCGCACTATGATGCGATGCCCGGCGGCAATGTGGACGCGCCCGCAGCCGATGACGATGGCAGTGGGTGCGGTGCTTTGCTGGAAGCTGCGCGTGTCCTGAGCGATGTGGAGTTCGAATACACCCTTGTCTTCGCTTTCTGGGATGAAGAGGAGCAGGGCCTGGTGGGTAGCGGGTTCTATGCTGGCGGTATGGCGGCCAACGACGCTCCGATCCGCGGGGTGATCAATATGGATGCCATTGCATATGACGGGAACGGGGATACCAGGGCCCGCATTCACACCAGACCGATCGCCAACTCATTGGAACTTGCGGATTCCGTCTTTGCAGTGAAGGATCACTACGGTATCGACCTGGACCTACTGCTCACAAATCCGGGTGCGACGTACAGTGACCATGCCTCCTTCTGGAACAACGACTACGGAGCCATTCTTGTGATCGAGGAGTTCACCGGGGATGGGAATCCCTTTTACCACACTCCGAACGATCGCGTCGAGCACTTTGACGTACCCTATTACGAGAAGCTTGCGAAGTTGTCCATTGCAACTACAGCTACCATCGCTGTCCCTATGGGAGCACCGCAGGGTTTGGCCGATGACATGGTGATGCCGATGGCCCGCATCATAGCCTACCCGAATCCCACGGTAGGTGAGGCAAGGGTCTGGCTCGATGTACCGGCATCAGGCTTCTTTGAATTGTCCGTAATGGACGTCCATGGCCGTCAGGTCGCCGTGATCCATGAAGGCATGCTCCCTGCTGGAAGGAATTCCTTCGTCGTACCGATGCAGCAACTGAACCCCGGGACCTACCTGTTGCAGGCCAGGACGTTGGGCGCGGCGCCCATTGGGATCCGACTTGTGAGGACTCCCTGATGGGTCACTCCTTTCGGAAAGGCCGGACCAAGGTGTTTCCTTCCGTGTCGAACAGGCGAACATAGTATTGGCCGGCAGGGAGTTCAGCAACGGGCAAATTCATTCTATGATGCCCGTTACCATCCCAAGTAGCTAGCATTCGACCGTCCGGTCCGAAAACCTCGATCCTCTCCAATGATCCCTTGGAGATCTCCACGATGAGCGCATCGGTCACCGGAACAGGGAACAACACCACTTCACCGAATACCTGCTCCTGCTCGGCCAGGCCCGTGCCATCCATTACTGTAATGGAACCGAATTGCGTGGCTCCATGTCCTGTTTGGGTGCAACGGTATTCATAGAACCCTGGGATGGTGAATGTGTGGCTGAAAGTCCAACCTCCGCTTGCTGGTGACCCGGATGTGAAGCCTTCAGGATTGTTGGGGTAGAGCGTCAAGGTGCCGGATACGTTGTGTGTCCCCGAGGTATTGGTCCATTGGACGATATCGCCCACCTCGATCGTCAGGAACTGGGGGTCATAGAAAGGAAGTACCGGGCCGCTGGTGCTGCCACCTACGGCGACAGGCCAGGTGGTTTGGGCGGATATTTGCAAAGGCAGCGTGAGGAGGAGGGTGTAGAGGATCTTCATGGTCTCAGGTTCTTTGAGCAAGCTATCGTGGTATGGTTGGACCGCCCGCGCTCAACTGCGGCCCATTCTTGTCATCCATTCGGTCAGCGCAGGTAGAGCATTCGCTGGTCAAGATATTGCAGCACCTTTTCCATCAGGTGCACCCTATCCTTGCCGCGCACGTTATGGCCATGACCCGGATATTCAAAGAAGTCGACCTGCACACCGGCATCCACACAGGCTTTGATGAAGGAAAGGCCGTGTTGCGGAAGCACCACATCGTCCTTACCACCGGTAATGATGAGAAGATCTTCCTGCAGCTCATTTGCTTTGGACGGC
>JAHEFL010000258.1:0-2199 GCA_024640205.1 Flavobacteriales bacterium
GTGCGAATGTGAAGTCGTTCCATTCGCGCTATTGCTCCTTCACTCTCGCGTATGAGCACTCTATAGCCCTCCATCTCCCTCACCCTTTTCCAAAGGCACGATATGGTCCGTTCATGGTAACCATGATATGTTGAGTATCAGAGGCTTCCAATTACCTTGGTGCTCGTCTTCTTTCCGAATCCATCCTCCCCCATGCGAACCCTCCTCCTTCTGTTCCTGCTGAACCTTTCCACAACGTTCAGTATGGCGTTGGACGTGTTCGTGATCAACCCGGTGCCTTCCGCTTGCGGATTCCCGACCGGTGTGTTGGAGGTCATCGTCAGTGGTGGTGTGCCACCCTATGCAGTACTCTGGAGCACGGGAGCTACCACCGAGACCCTTACGGGCCTGGCACCGGGTATCTACCAGGTTTCCGTAGCCGACTTTGAAGGCACGCAAGTTTTGGGGCAGGGTGAAGTGTATTCCCAATCGATGATGACGGGTGGACAGACCTTGACCTATCTGGCGCATTGCTCCGGCGGCTACCCGTATGCGGACCTCACACTGCACAACACCGGGCAGTTCGGTGTGCCGATCTGGGGCCAAGGACCCTATACCATCACAGGTCCGGCGAGCGTGGTTTCCAGCACCGACCTGCTGTGCGTGAATTGCCAGAACATGGATTCGTTGGTGCGTGTGGAAATGGACGTGCCACCTGGTTCCGCGCAAACCATCACCTGGCAGGACGCGAACGGATGCCCCGGGGAGAGCACGGTGATCATGAGCACGGAGGCCATTTGGCCGCAAGTGATGGTGACCGACATAGTAGGTGCTTGCGCCGGCGGTTCGAACGGTGGCTTCACGATCACCATCGATCCCGGCTCGCAGTACTTCGTGGCGAAGCTGTACCGCCCGAACGGAAGCCTCCTGAACGTGATACCACAGGCCGGATCGCCGACGTCCCAGAACCATGCGACGCTGGTGGCAGGGGACTACCAGTTGCATGTGCTCCCGGAATCGTTCGGGCCGACGGATGATGAACAGTGCGGCGACCTGATCACCATCACCGTGCCCGATCTGGGAGCGGACTGCGGCAACGTGAACGGAAGGGTCTTCATCGACGGCAACGACAATTGCCTCTGGACCCCGAACGAGAACAGCCTACGGCAGGCGATCGTGGAATTCACTCCCGGACCGTACTATGCGAGCACTACGAACATGGGACTGTACAGCACGAACCTGCCCCTGGGTACATACGACCATACGGTGATCCACCCAGCCGCACAACAGGAATGCCCGGGGCCTTTCACCGTGACCGCGGGTGGAGGTTCAGTGAACGAAGCCATCGGATGCTCTTCCCTCTTCCCTCTTGATGTGCAAGTGACCATGGCGAATGGTCCGGCACGACCCGGGTTCGAGTTCGAGTACGTGATCAATGCCGTCAACAACACGGTGGCCAATGCGGGTGCCACCATCTTGACCCTGGAGTTCGATGCCAACCTTTCCTATGTGTCCGCATCGCCAGCACCCTTCATCCTGGTGGGGAATACGCTCACCTGGAACCTTACCGGTGTGAGCCCGAATTTCCTGAACAACTTCCACGTGTATTTCACAGTAGCACCGGATATGGGCCTGATCGGCACCCTCTTGAACAGCACGGCAACGCTCACCACCACCAATACCGATTCCAACCCGGCGAACAACACATGGAACAGCGCGCAACTGGTAACCGCCAGCTATGACCCGAACGACAAGGTGGCGCGCACGAGCACGGGCACGAGCGATGAACTGTACTACATCGACCAGGACGAATACATCGACTATACCATCCGCTTCCAGAACACCGGCACGGACACCGCCTTCCTTGTGGTGATCACGGACACCTTGCCCGCTACGCTTGATCCGGCCAGCATCCAGGTGGGTGCGGCCTCGCACCCTTTCAATTGGAACCTCGCGGGCCCGGGCATTGTCACGTTCAACTTCGTGAACATCCAGTTGCCTGATAGCAATGTGAACGAAGCCGCGAGTCATGGATTCGTGGCGTTCCGCATCCGGCCACGCATGCCCCTCCTGCCCGGCACCGTCATCGAGAACATCGCGAACATCTACTTCGACTACAACGAGCCGGTGATCACGGAGCCGAGCGTGCTGGTGGCGGAGTTCAGTACGGGGTTAGTGGAACAAGAGGGGAGTGCATTGTCCATTGCGCCAAATCCTTCG
>JAHEFL010000258.1:2209-3991 GCA_024640205.1 Flavobacteriales bacterium
TGGCGGAGTTCAGTACGGGGGTGGCAGAACACTCACATAGTGAGGTGCATCTTGTGCCCAACCCGGCGATCGATCGCATCGGATTATCCGATCCCGTGTTCGCCTCATCCTCCCGCCTATGGTCCATACGCACCATGGATGGGCGCGCGGTGCTGGGGTCGAACGGACCATTCCCTGTGGGAGGTCTCGACATCGGTGCCTTGGCAGCGGGTGTCTACATCGTGCAAGTGGGCGCGGATGGGCGGTCGTTCAAGGACCGCTTCATCAAGCTCGATCGCTAGATCGCTGGGAACGGATCCCATTTCGGACCAATGTACTTCAGGAACGTTCAACGGACTACGACGAACTCCGCCATACCTATGCCGCAGACCACGAGCGCGTACTTCCCCGGCCTTCGATCGGCCAGGTGAAGGTCCAGCGGCGCGTCCTCCCAGAACACGGTGGGCAGGCCACAGTCCATCTGAGGTGCGGAACACGGATCCGATATCAAACCGGTCACTGGGCGCATGGCGCGCAACTCGTACAAAGGCGACGCACTGCAACTTCCATCGGTCCTCACTGTGCCGGATATGCGTGCGCGAACGGTCTCGCCCATGCGGTAGCGCGCTTTGTCCAGCAGGATGGTGTCCTGGGTGTAGAGCACATCAGTGGGTAGCGGGGTGCGGTACGGGTTGTTCGCCAGTTGATCGGCCTTGATCATGCGTTTCATCTGCAGTGTGGCACGCTCGTTCCACGGTTGCATGATCTCCTCCTCGAATACAAAACGACCGGGACGAAAGCGGATCACCTCCGGTGTTTCGTTGTGGGCGCGTTGCATGGCGCGCATCTCCAGGTCGTTCAGGTCGTCAGGCAATGCCAGCCACATGGTCTCGCCACCGACGGTGATCTCCAGCATCATATCCGTGCACCAGCAGCTGGGTATCCAGAATGCACTCCATGTGGTATCGGGTGGAGTGAACAAGGGGCTGGTAGGCAACTCGGTCATGGTCCCCAGGTTGCGGGGTGTGATGCCCCACTCGGCTCGTTGTGTGAAATGCATGACGACCCGCACATCACCGGAAATGGGTTGGAGTTCCTCCGTGTTGGCCGCTACGGTGAAGGTGACCGAATGCGGGCCGGGCTGGGCGAGGGTCGCGAATGGCAACAGAAGGAAAATGGGATGGAATGATCGCATGGCTAAGGGGTACACCGAGGTTGCCAAATGGTTCGATCCATTGCACATGTCAAGTAAAAGGTAGATACGTCATCTGAGGAATGCTGGCTTCCGGTCCATATGGATCCCTTATGTTGCGGCATACAAAAACAACCATCCGGACCTGGTCCGTGATCGGGTGCTTTGTGCGCGAACACGATGGCCGGGTTCCAAGGACCTAACAAGGGTCCCGTGAAACCAGCGCCATGAAGATCCGATCCCTCCTCCTTGCCAACGTCCTCTTTCTCACGCACGCCACACTTCCTGCCCAGGACCTGGCAATATCCAGAACCACATCGACGGAGCTCAGCAAGGAAGCGCGGGAAGGGCTTTACGGAGGCACCTTCATCGATGGTGACAAGGCCACGGTGCTATACGTCTTCTCCACCAAGGCGGAAGGGGTGAACGCCGAGCAGTATGACTTGGACCTAGGAGGTGGCACAGCTACGTTCGGCGAAAAGTTCATCAACGCGAACGACGCGGAAAAGCAATTGCCTTGGTATATGCCTCGTTCGAGCGTGGAGAAACTTTCCGAAGGCAATGGCAAGTGGCTTCATGCGGGAAGAACATTCGGGAGCGGTATGAAGCTC
>JAHEFL010000259.1 GCA_024640205.1 Flavobacteriales bacterium
CCGCATATGCTCTTCCGATACGGTGACCTCATCCGGCGCCTTCTCGAACACGGCCAACTCCTTCACCAGTTCCAACATGCGCGGCGCATCCCTGGCTTCAGCTCTTCTTATCGACACGTTCATTGCTCACAAAGATGCCACACTGCGCATCTTTGCAACGCATTCCATCACAACGCAATGTCCCGGATCACCACGCTCGCTGAATTCATTGTGGAACGTCAGGCCGAGTTCAAGTATTCCACCGGAGAGCTGAGCCGGCTGCTCACCGCCATACGCCTCGCCTCCAAGATCGTGAACCGGGAGGTGAACAAGGCCGGGCTGGTGGAGGACATCATCGGTGCTGCGGGGAACGAGAACGTACAAGGTGAGGAGCAGCAGAAACTGGATGTACTGGCGAATGAGCTTTTCATCAATGCGCTGCGCAACCAGGGCGAATGCTGTGGTGTCGGTAGCGAGGAGAACGATGACATCATCGTGTATGAGAACGAACGTTCCAAGAAAGGCAAGTACGTGGTACTGATGGACCCGCTGGACGGGAGCAGCAACATCGATGTGAACGTTTCCATCGGTACGATCTTCAGCATCTACCGTCGTTTGGACGATAATGCGCCCGTTACGCAGGCCGACTTCATGCAACCGGGAAGCGCCCAGGTGGCTGCAGGTTATGTGATCTACGGCAGCAGCACGATGCTGGTATACACGACCGGACACGGGGTGAACGGTTTTACGTTGGACCCCAGCATAGGCACCTATTGCCTGAGCCATCCGAACATGACCACGCCTTCGAACGGTCCCATCTATTCGGTGAACGAAGGCAACTACTTCGAGTTCGAGGAAGGGGTGAGGAAGTACATCGACCAGTGCAAGCAGAAAAGAATGAGCGCCCGCTACATCGGCAGCTTCGTGGCCGACTTCCACCGGAACCTGATGAAGGGCGGCATCTACATGTACCCCGCGACCACGAAAGCCCCGAAGGGCAAACTACGACTGCTCTATGAAGCCAATCCGCTGGCATTCCTCGTGGAACAAGCAGGGGGAAGCGCAACGGACGGAAAGGCGCGCATCCTGGATATCCAGCCTACGGAACTGCACCAGCGGACCCCGCTTTTCATTGGAAGCAAAGAGATGGTGGAGCAGGTCTCGAAGTAGAGCGGGGACCGGGATCCACTGAGGCTTTGGCCTACTGCTGCAGAAGCAACTTGGCCATCAGCGCACGTACGCGCAGGTGTTCCTCCCAGCTCGAGATGCGGTATTCCTTCCGCGCCGTGAAATTGATGACCCGGCCCAGGTCCTCCGTGACGCCAACGGCCATGGGTCGGCCACCGGAAAAGGCCATGATCAGGTATTTCAGGTCATCCAACATGCCATACGCAAAGCGGGTGGGTTCGTATTCCTTCATGGCGTCCATCGCGGTGCCAAGGCTTGCACCCACCACCAGGTCGTGCTCCGCATCCTGATGATGCAAGCGCCAGATCAGCGCGTTCGCCGAAGCGGAGGTACACGGACCGGGTGCATCCACCTTGAAGACATACAGGCTGTCCACTTGCTGGGCGCATACATGGCCAACAAGGAGCAGGACGATACAGGTGATCAGCCCCTTGAAGATGTTGAGATCGTGGATCATGGCCGACGCGAATCTATTGCGACATGCAGAACGTCGACACGGACCGGATTAGCTTTGTGGCGCTCCCGAACCCGATGCCCGGAATCACCGGCACCGGGTTTCGGGCGTTCTGGCGTCCATGCAGTTGACCTCTCTCCCCGACCTCCTTTCCCTGTACCGCAACGATCCCCGAGTAGCACGGATCACCGACGCCTTGCAACCGCCGTCCGCGCGTGTGCAGATCAGCGGTACAGTCGGCTCGGCACAGGCCTTCATCGCGAACAGCGTGATATCCCAGCATGGTGGCGTGCATGTGTTCGTACTGAACAACAAAGAGGAGGCCGCGTATTTCCTGAATGATCTGGAGGCGTTAAGGGGTAGAGAGGGAGCGAGGGAACGAGGGAGAGTGGGTGAGGGTGAAAGTGAGAAAGCACGTTCGAGTGGGGACCTATTCCTTTTCCCAGCACCATCGCGGTCACCTTATGATGCGGAAGGTCATCATGATGGTGAACGGGTCACTAGGACGGAAGTGTTGGAGGTGCTGATGTCCCGCGCCGCAGGAACTTCTCACGTTCCCTCCGGTTCACCCTCGCTCATCCTCGTTACCTACCCCGATGCACTGGTGCCGCTGGTCGTCGGCCGCGAGACCATGCAGAAGAACACACTGACGATCAAGCGGGGGGAGGAACTGCCGATCGATACATTGATTGAGTGGCTGCTGGGAACCGGGTTCGCACGCGTGGAGTTCGTGTATGAACCGGGGCAGTTCAGTATCCGTGGTGGGATCATCGATGTGTTCAGCTATGGGAGCGACAACCCCTATCGCCTGGAACTTTTCGGCGATACGGTGGAAAGCGTCCGTCGTTTCGACCCGCAGGACCAGCTGAGCGTGGAGCGCCTGGCCGAGGCCGTGATCGTGCCGGACCTGCAGGATGAGGATGCCGCCAACCAGCAGACCTTCTTCGATCAATTGCCCGAGGGTAGCGTGCTCTGGTTACGTGAACTGCAAGCCATCGGCGATGCAGCGACGAAGCAGTTGAAGTTGCTCCAAGAGACGTACGAAAAACTGCAAGGGAAGGATGACCACCCGACACCGGACGAGCTGCTCGCCAAGGACGGTGCGTTGATCAAGGGGACGCTGGGGTTCAGGAAGGTGTTTTT
Organism: Flavobacteriales bacterium; assembly: GCA_024640205.1. GTDB lineage: Bacteria > Bacteroidota > Bacteroidia > Flavobacteriales_F > PHOS-HE28 > PHOS-HE28. The sequence goes on from JAHEFL010000259.1 coordinate 2,765, forward strand.
TTCTGCTGGACATTCGGTACTGGCTACTGGCGCTGACGATACAGCGCCAGTAGCCAGTAGCCAGCTGCCAGTTTCACATTCGATCGATTTTGGCCAGCAACCCCAACCCTCCTTCGCCAAGGACTTCACGATCCTGAGCGCCGACCTGCACGACAAGGTGACCTCCGGGATCACGAACCTGATCGCGTGCAGCAATCCGAAACAGAGTGAACGGCTCTACACCATTTTCCAGGACATGGAGCATGAGGTGGTCTTCACGCCCATCGTCCTCGATCTGCATGAAGGATTCATTGACAAGGAACTGGGCATCGCGCTCTACACGGACCACCAGATCTTCGAACGCTACCACCGCTTCCGGTTGAAGGAAGGCTTCCGCAGGAACTCGCAGGCCTTGACACTGAAGGAGCTGACGCAGCTGAAGCCCGGCGATCTGGTCGTTCACATCGACCACGGAGTGGGAGTCTTCAGCGGGTTGGAAAAGATCGATGCAGGAGGCAGCATGCAGGAGGCGATCCGCCTGATCTATCGTGACAACGACATTCTCTACGTCGGCATCCACAGCCTGCACCGCGTGAGCAAGTACAGCGGCGAGGAGGGAGGTGCAGCGCCGAAGGTGAGCAAGCTCGGCAGCCCGGCATGGAAGAATCTGAAGGAGCGTACCAAGGCCAAGGTCAAGACCCTTGCCTTCGACCTGATCAAGCTTTACGCTAAGCGGAAGAGCAAACCGGGCTTTGCCTATCAACCGGACAATTACCTGCAACACGAACTGGAGGCCAGCTTCATATACGAGGACACGCCGGACCAGGAAACCGCCACGATCGATGTGAAGCGCGATATGGAGAAAGCGACGCCCATGGACCGCCTTGTGTGCGGCGACGTGGGTTTCGGGAAGACCGAGATCGCGATCCGTGCTGCGTTCAAGGCCGTATGCGACAGCAAGCAGGTCGCTGTGCTCGTGCCCACGACGATCCTGGCACTGCAGCATTGGAAGACATTCTCGGCCCGGATGAAAGGTCTTCCGGTGCGGGTGGATTACATCAACCGCTTCCGGAGCAGCGCCGACCAGAAGCAGATCCTGACCGACCTGAAGGAAGGGAAGATCGACATCCTCATCGGCACGCATCGCCTTGTGAGCAAGGACGTGAAATACAAAGACCTCGGCCTGCTGGTCATCGATGAGG
>JAHEFL010000260.1 GCA_024640205.1 Flavobacteriales bacterium
TTGGTGACACCACCATCGGCATCCACTTCGCGCACCTGGTACACGTCGGATTGGTATTCACCCAGGAAAGCCACCACATCGCAATTCGCGATATCGAAGCCCACCGGAACATTGTATGTGAAGGTCCTTGTTTCGGACGTTCCCGCTGTGGTATTGGACACCACATCGCCCCAGGTTTCCGTGAAGCAGGCCCGGAACACGTGCGTGTGGTCATAATTAGCGTTGTTCCCGTTGCCGTAGTCCGTCTGCCAACCAATGATGTGGCTTTCCTTCAGGAGCACCGTGATCCGGTCATTCCCTCCCGGGCTATCACCGGTATAGAACCACTCCACGTTCACCGTGAGGTCACGGGATACGGGGTCGAAGGAACTTTCCATTCCCAGGTTGACCGGTGAGGAGTAGGTGATCAACTCCTCCACCATATCCGTCCAGCCGCCCCTGCCTTGCGCCAGGCCAGCAGGAAAAGTATGCCGACCGACGACACCGGCGGGGTACCCCGAGATCGGGAAGAAGGCATCGATCGCGGTTCCCCATGTCGTGCGGAAGTCAGGCTGGCCTGCGCTCGGGTTCGCAAAACTGCCGGCATGGATCCCCAGCACCACCACTTCGCCGGGATGGACAAGTTCGATGTTATGGGCAATGGCATGACCGTCGGGGCAATAACCACAATTGACGCCCGTGAAATCCTCCAGCAGGGCCGTACGGTTCTGCGGAAGGTTGGAAACAAGCGATTGCCCTGCTACAGTGAGCGGGGCCAGAAATAACAGGGTGAAAAATTTCTTCATGTCGAGGGGGTTTACTTGAACAAAGTAGGAAGCTCCCAGCTACCGACCCGCGCTGCTTTGGCCGTCCATCGGAATGCTGAGACCCGAAACCCGCCTCCTTCGGCGGCCGGAGCAACATTCCTTCCCACTGGGATCGCACCGGATCCCACGGCAGGATGTGGATGTTCGCACAATACCTGCCCGGCTTGGATCCCAGCGCAAAGGAACTTTGCCGCCCGCTGCGATGAAGTTCCTTGCATCCTTCCTGATCCTATTGCCCATGGCCGGGTGGTCGCAGGTGGTGAACATTGAGAACCAGCGGTTCGAGGATGATACCACGCGCTGGGCCGCCCAATTCGGGTTCCGCTTCAATGTGGTGGAGAACACGCAACGCAGCACGGATCTGGGGCTGAACGGTGGGCTTCAATTCATGGAGGGGATCCACAGGGCCTTCTTCATCACGGACTTCTCCTTGAACAAGGTGGAGGAGAACGCCTTTACGAACACTGGATTCCAGCATCTGCGGTATCAGCGCAGCTGGCGGGGGCCCCTATTCCTGGAAGGATTCACGCAAGTACAGTACAACAAGCCATTGAGGATCGACTTGCGCTGGCTTACCGGTGGCGGCTTGAGGGCGGAATTCCAGCAGGAGGAGGAATGGCGATTCGCGGCCGGCACCGCGATCATGTATGAAACCGAGTCTGACCGGGTCAACGACCTCATTTACAATGATATACGGTCCAGCAACTACCTGTCCGTGAGCCTGAAGGTGGAGCCCCATGTGCTGGTGACCGGCATTCTCTACTACCAGCCGGTGATCGGGGATGCCAGCGACCAGCGGTTGACCTTGGAAGCCCAACTGCGCATCAGGGCTTCCCGCCGCTTTGCGTTCGACACACGCATCACCCTGCAACGGGACACGAAGACCGCCCCTGAAGTTCCTGAGCTGAACTACCGGTGGAGCAACGTATTCACCTTCATCCTGTAGTGGGGCCCAAGCGTAACAAAGCCCCGCACTTTCGTACGAGGCCCCGTTACCTGTGGCTTTCAGCCTTCAGCAGCGCGCACGCTGCAACCCATTTACCTATACCCGTTGATGTAGGCATTGGCAATGACCTCGCTTTCGCGGACCAAGCCATGTACGATCTCACGGATCAGGTCATTAAGCTGCTGGTCCGTGTACCTGTTCAGGTCGTTGTACACGTGCGTTTTGCGCTTACTGCTTTTAATGAAGGCTATCTTATCCTTCTTCGTCATGGGCGGTTTCTACGTTGCACCCGCGAAAAGGATCCACCAGTACGTAAAAAAATGGAGGTCTGGTCAGGCGGCTTTAGGAACGAAAGCGGCGGGAACCCCTCCCGGGATCCCCGCCGCTCCACTCACCAGAGTTCCGATGCAGGACGATGGACATCCCTGCAGCGGTATATCATCGTTCAGGTCAGACCGCCGGACCCGTCATCGTGCTCCTGATCTCATGCATCCGGCGCAGGGTGCGTAGGTAGTGCTCCAGGTCGCCCTTCAACAACAGGTGCTTCGCCCTTTGCTTCAACTTCAGGTAGAGGTCTTTAGGGGTCATCATGATCGTAGGGTGTTGGTTCCTTGTACGAGTACAACTGCCAAGCAGCGTGCCAAAGTATTCGGACGCTCTACAACCCTTGCTGGGCAGGCCTTTTGAGAGGTGGCCAAATCCTCGGTCCGTTCGCCTACTTTAGCCGCCATGCAGCGCGGTCCCTATGTGGTCGGTGTGGCCGGCGGAAGCGGCTCCGGAAAGACCAGTTTGGTCAGGAGCTTGTGCCAGGCCTTGCCGGAAGGGACGGTGACGGTGGTGAGCCAGGACGATTACTACCATCCACAGGAATTCCAGCACGTGGATGCGAACGGCAAGCTGAATTATGACCTCCCGGGTGCCGTGGACCTGGACGGTCTGGCTAACGACCTGAGCCGTTTGATCGCAGGGGAACCGGTATACCGGAAGGAATACACCTTCAACCAGCCGGGGAAGGAAGCCCGTTCCATCGAACTGCGTCATTCACCGATCATCCTGGTGGAGGGCCTGTTCGTGCTCCACCATGAAGGCATCCGCAGCTTGTTCGACCTACGTGTATTCATCGAAGCCAGCGAACCGGCCCAGTTGGAGCGCAGGCTGCGCCGCGATGCTACGGAGCGCGGGTACGGCAGGGAGGAGGTGCTGTACCAATGGGAACACCATGTGCTACCGGCCTATCGGAATTACCTGCTCCCCTATCGGCACACGTGCGACCTGCACGTCGTGAACGAGACCAGCTTCAAGCGTGCCTCCCAGGTTCTTCGCGATCACCTGCGCAGCATGGCGGGTGTGTCCGAACAGGTCCCTTTGTTGACCATCTGACCCTTACCGGGCGCCGTATAGCCTGTGTTGCTTGATGTATTCAAGCACGGCAGGTGCCACGTTGTGCTCCATCGTCGCACCCGCCTCAAAGTCGGCGCGCAGCTCGGTCGCCGACCCGGGGAGGAACGGCGCATCCTGCACAATCATGACCCGGGGATGATCCAAGTAGTGTACCTCGGCCGGATCCATCGGCGCTCCTTCCCGAGGATAGACCAACACGCGGTGATGTTCCAGGATCTCTTCGGGATCCTTCCACCGATGGAAAGCGGCCAGGTTGTCCCCGCCAATGATCAGGTCGAAGGCATGTTCGGGCCATTTCATGCGCATGCGACGAAGCGTATCCGCGGTGTAGTTCGGTCGTGGCAGGTCCAGTTCGAAGGCGCTGGCCACCAGTCCCGGGTGCCCTTCCACTGCGAGTTCCACCATAGCAAGTCGATCCCGGTCCGGGCTCAGCGAGCGCCCCATCTTGAAGGGGTTCTGCGGGGTTACCACCAGCCACACCTCATCCAAACCCGGGGTCAGCAGCATGTGCTCTGCCACAGCCACATGGGCCAGGTGAGGCGGGTCAAAGGTTCCGAAAAGACAGCCTATACGCATCTCATCGGATGAAATCCTTCACCAGGGTCTCCGCCTGTCTGCACGCGGTGGGCAGGTCATCATTCTTGATCACGACATCGAAGCGATCCTTGTAACTCATCTCGTGGATGGCTTTCTCCACTCGCGTACGCAAGGTCTCACCGTTCTCGGTGCCGCGATCACGCAATCGCTTTTCCAAAGCCTCCA
>JAHEFL010000261.1 GCA_024640205.1 Flavobacteriales bacterium
ACAACACCACCTTGACCCAGGTGGGCAGCGTAGGCGGGGTGATGGCCTACTACTACCTGGACGATGTGACCGTGACGCGGCTGGACCTCGGCCCGGACCTGGAACTCTGCGGCGTGGACGAGGTGCTGGTGGTGCCCAACGTGCAATGCCCCGCGCTGGACTACGCCTGGAGCAATGGCGATACGGGGCTTACGTCGCTGGCCGATGAGCCCGGCCCGCTTTGGCTGGAGCTGAGTGGCAACGGCACGTGTACCGCGGTGGATACGGTGGAGATCCTGCTGGGCAGCGGCAGCAGCGCCGGGCCGGACCTGAGCCCCGTGCAATGTGCCAGCACCCCGCCGAACAGCCTCTACGACCTGCTGGAACCCGGCACCGACCTGGGCGGCAACTTCCTGTACCAGAACGAGCCGGTGGATGCCAGCCTGCTCTCCACCGCAGGCACCTACGCCGTGCAGTACGTGGTGCCCGGCGAGCCGCCCTGCGGGGATGACATGGCCACGCTCACCATCACCGTGCATGCGCCCCCACAGCCGGGCAGCTCCATCAGTTGGACGATCTGCGAAGAGCATGAACCGCTCCCACTGATCCTGCTCCTGGGCAATGCGGATACCGGTGGCACCTGGACCGGCCCCAGCGGCGGGGTGCATAGCGGCGTCCTCGATCCCGGCATCGATGCCTCCGGCGTGTACACCTACTACGTGCAGGGTGTGGCCCCCTGCCCGGATGCCCAGGCCAGCGTATCGGTGACCATCGAACCCTGCGTGGGGCTGGAGGAACAGAGCACGCCACCACTGGGCATGCACTGGCTGGGACAGCAAATGGGTGGCCTGCACAGCTTCCGACGGACGGATGCATCGGGCCAACCCTGGACCGCCGCTGTGCTGGATGCCACGGGACGTGCCATCCAAGCCCCACTGAGTTGGAGCGGCACCACCCTCATACTGGACCTGGGCGGACAGGCGAGCGGAGCCTACTTGTTGCGGGTGCAGCTCGGGGATGGGGTGGCAGTGCTTCGGTTCATGCATGTGGACCGATAAGCAATTAGAACAATGCCGGCATTTCTCCTGTCGCTAACCGCGGATCGAAGTACGTGTCCCGCCTCAGCGGGACCAGACGGAATGGTCCTGCACGTTGAATTTTTACTAGGACAAGACCACCTCATTATTATTGTACAGCCCCATGATCAATGGTCGCACACGAAATATCCGAATGAGCGGTAGACCTCCAATGGGTTCAAATTCTCCCCGCTGACCAGATAGGCCCTGAATACAAGGCCATCCTTTACTATTGGCTCCATGGTGAATTCGGCGTTCTTCGGGGTCTCCGTGCCATCGGTGATCCATAGGATCCTGGAAAACACCGGTTGGTCCATCCGGCGCATATCCCACGTTTTCCGATCATACCTGGGATGCACGATCGGTATCGTATCGTTGATCAGGAAGCAGGCACCGGACGCATAGTATGTCAACCAGTCGGCATCCGGGCCGATGATCACTCCTTCCGGATGTACTTCATCGGTGACCGCTTTGATCTGCGCCATGCTTTCATATACGCTCTCCGCAGGTGCGAAGGCCAACAAGTGGTCCCGATCACTGGACACTTCGCTCGCGATCAGCCTATCCAACGTCGCCAATTGCATGCCCGCATAGCAAAGGGCCACCGTAGCCATTACCGGATAGGTCCATTGCGGTAGCCGCATGTTGGCCATCAGGAAGAAAACGGCTACGGGCAACGCCATGAACATGCGCTCGTAGCTGGAGAAAATACTGTCGAATCCGTCGTGGACCTTCAACACCCCGAACGACAGGAGCGTAAAAGCACTCAACATGATCGTTGCCCAGAATGCCTTGTTGTTGGCCTGAATGTGAGCCCCCAGGGCCAATAGGCAGAATAGCAGAGGATAGATGATACCCTGGCCCTTCAGGAAGGGTGTGATCCTTCCAAAGTGCATGTCCATATTGGAAATGCCCCTAAAGAGCTGCTTGAGGTAGTAGCTGAATTCCCAAGCGTGGTGGACCACGAACTCCGGATGCGCGATGAAAAACTGATCGATACCCAGGTGAATGAGCAGTGCGATGGTCACTCCGCCGAACAGGAAAGCCGACCGCGTGGTAAGCGGCACACCATCACTCCATAGCTTATAGGCCATCACCGTCACACCCAGGATGGCCGCTCCATGATTGGTGGACCAACCGAGCACCGCAAAAAGTCCCACCCACAGGTAGCTCCATTTCCCCGGCCGGTGCAGCCAAAAGATGGACAAGGAAGCCACTGCTATGCCGGAAACGAGATCGCGCGGCATAGTTCCCAGCATCAAGTAGGTCGCGGGCATCACCGAAAGAAATAAGACGGCCAACGTAATGTTCTTCACGCGCCCGGGGGACGAAAGCACAATGATCGCATAGGGCAACAGGAACAAGAATGAAGTAGCGCAAACGAGCGCCTTATGGATCGGTAGAAAGAGCAGAGGAACGGCCACCAACGATTCCAGCATGGATCCATACGCCTGACCAAAAAATCGAGGTTGATGGAATCGCCCTGCACTGAACTCATGGGCCCCATACCACATCATGGTCTGATCCATGTCGGTATGGACGAATGCAAATGCACTCAGCACGTTCCAAAAGAGCCAGGCCAGCAAAAGCGTGCTTGCCAAGAGCAAGCCCGTGGCAAGCCATTGCCGGTGGTTCGGTTCAGCGTCGGGCATGCTGCAGCTCGTTAATAAGACAGGAATATGCGTGTACAGGGCGATATCCGGAGCTGCTGCATTCACAGAGCTCCCCACCTTTTGTAAATGGACCTCGAAAAGTAGTTCAAGGGTTGAGAAGAAAGACAAGGGTCGCAGCACCTGTCCCGCGTCAGCGGGGGATTTATCAGTGTCCCCTGGACCCTTCTTTTAAGCAACTACAACAACCACTTTTCTTGCACCTTAACTTTCCCAAATACTGGTCCTATGAATGGGGTGAACTTCGGGACATGAAGGATACGTACTTGTACCTATTGACATGGAGCGCACTGATAGCTGGTTGTAGTAACCACGAACATCGCTCCTTGAATGAATTCAACCCAATCGTTATTTCACGGAATGGACCGGAATTAATTCAATATTGGGAATTTCCTGATGGACACTACTTATGGGAAGATGGTACAGGAGAAGCGAGCGATCTCATGGCCTATAGAGACTCTTTAATAACTCTTTTGGGGGATAGAACATTCAGCGGATCAGTACAAAGAGAGGGGAATTTGGATGCTCATTATTTCAATACTAACGAACTACTGAACGGCGATCAGAAGAATGCTGCACTTGTTCATAATGGAACTCTTGGACATTTGAGAAGGATCAACTTTACTGAAGCACAGTTATTGAATTACCAACTGACCAGATACCCATTGCTTGGTCATCCGACTGAATTTGTAGCATACATCGAAGTGCATGAAGAGGAGGAATTAGTACGGGTTTATTTCTGTTCAAGTGATGAACCATGGCCACCAAAACACCATGTGGTGTTTTCAGCTATTGAAAAGGATCTCGGCCATGGCTGGAAATTGAAGTATGCTCTTCATAATCATTACGAACCGGACACCAATAATTATGTTGGAATACTGGCGCCGAGCATGTCTGATGTCCAAATGTTCAAGATGATGAAAGAGGAATATGCTTTGGAAACGGCATTGATCACGAATGGATTTCATACTGTCGCTATTGAAAATGATGACTTTCACAGGTTTGAGTCCTATTGATCAAGGGCTCTTTTCCGAATGAAAGAGTGCTTAAGAGCAGCACTATGCAATAAGCGTTGCAGGAGCCCCCCCCGCTGCTGCGGATCTCTGTCCGTTAATCTTCCTCTCTCCACTCGTACCCATGCTACCTGGCTCCACATCAGAAATTCGATCGGACGCGG
>JAHEFL010000262.1 GCA_024640205.1 Flavobacteriales bacterium
GTGATCGTGGCCGGTATCATGGTCAGCTTCCTGCTGAACGAATGGCGGCAACAGCAGAAGGACGAGCGTACCGAACAGCGATTGCTCGCTTCCCTCTTGGTGGACCTTCGGGCCGATTCCGTGGCGATCGCGAATGAATTGGCGGATCTGGAGCGGACCATCAGCGCGGGAACGTCCTTGGCGAACACGGATGGTCTTCCCGCAGCGACGGATAGCCTGGCCATCCTGATCAGCGAAAGTGCCGCGTACGTCACCTTCACACCCAACGACCTCACTTACCAGGAGCTCCGCACCACCGGGTCGGCCGCACTGATACGGGACACCGAGCTGCTCCGGGCGATCATCGACCTGTACGACCATCAGTGGCCGTTGATGGCGGAGTACCAGAGCATCGACAAGTGGATGGTACTGGAGCGCTACTACCCCTATCTGCAGGAACATATCCTGCTGACCGTGCCACTCAGGGATGATCTACTCGCTATGAAAGAGGATGTGCATTGGCAAAACCTGCTAACCAATAGCGTGGGCTTCAAATCCTACATCAAGAACCAATTGATGGAGCAGGCCGGCCGGATCAATTGATCCTGCAGGTGAAGGCCGCCATGGACCCGGCATCCTGACCATGGTTGGCAGGTCTATGGAACGGCTCCGTGCATGCAGCGCATTGGGGATCTGCCGTGCAGGTGCATGAGGCACGCCAAGAACAAAGAGCCCCGACCAAAGGCCGGGGCTCTTCACGTTGTACGATCGTCGTCCCTAGCGCTGCACCACGAGCTTCACGCTGCGCTGTTCGCCGGCGCTGCTGGCGATCAGGTGGTACATGCCCGGTGCCACATCACCCATGTCCAGGGTCACCATGCCACTGCCGGCCACAAGGAAGGGAGCCTTCACGGTGCGGCCGGTAGCATCGGTAACCATTACGCTGACCGGACCGGACAGGCCGGTGGGCAGCAATTGGAACTGGCCGTTGCTCGGGTTCGGGCGCACAGTGAACCAATCCTCCGAGGATATGCCGGACCCATCGATCCCCACGTTCATATCAAAGTGTGCCTCCACTGTGATGGTCGAACGGATCTCCGGTTCACACAGGGAATACAGGTAGAGTTCGATCTCGTAATCCGGACTGGCAGGCGAAGCAGGCTCGGTCAGCAACAGGTTCGTCACGTTCAGGCAGCTGCTGCTTGGCACGATCAGCTCCACACCTTCATCATTGGTAAGCGGATTACCGAACACCTGCAGCAAACCTCCTTCCGTATTCGTAGTGGCGTCGTACTTCAGGTGATAGGTCCGGTCAAAAAAGCTGTCGTTGCAGATGTACAGCGGGAAGACCGCAGAGGTACCGACCAGCACATTGTTCAGGACCATGGTCGTTTGATCGAAATCCTGCACCCCCAAGCTGGGCTGATCGAGCTGGTAACCACCTTCGTAGGGGCAACTGCTCCTGGTATAGTTGTCCGGGTGAATGGCGAAGACATAAGTGCCGAACACGGGGTCCTCCTTCACCAGCACTTTGAAGCGATCACTCGTGTCATCATCGCCGAGTTTATAACCCGACGTGTTCGTATGTACCGTGGATTCTTCCTCGCCACGGCCATAGGACGTGCGGAGTTGTACGGATCCTCCCACCGCTACGGAGCCACCAAAGACCCACAATTCCACTTCCTCGGTCAAGGACCAGCTGGTCTCCTCTTCATAGTTGAAGCTCCAGTCGATCGACCGCGTCTCCGTCGTGGACGCCGTCAAATACTCCGTTTCGACAGCTGCTCCCCCGTTGAACTGCTTCAGGTCGGCCGGTTGTGCCGTCGCTTTGATGGAATCGTTCAGGTCCAGAGCTTGCTGCCAAACATCCAGTTGCATCACCAAGGCATCGTAGGCATCACCGGGCGGGGTCGCGGCGATCGTTGCTTCCAGTTCCGGTATCTCGGTCTCTCGGATGTAGCTCTCGGTATAGTTGTACGAACTGTTCTCCTCCGTCGGAGCCATCACGAACCCGGCATCCTTGATAACTGCGCATGTTACAGGATCCCGCTTGATGGTGGTGGCATAGCCATAGATGTAGTGCAACGAATTACCAATGAAGATATCGTCGGGCAAATTGCCTGTCTGTGTTTCATAGCCCACCGTGCTCTCCACACAGGTCTCCCAATGTCCCGACGTGGTCTGTTCATAGTCCGTGGTGATGCTCACACCTCCCTCGGCTTCCACAGAGAAGTAATCCAGATCAAAACCAGCGCTCGCCTGGGCCCACACGTTCGAACCAGAGCCATCGCTCACGAACATGTTCGTCCCGAAGCAGTTCGTCGTGGTCGTATTGTAAAAGCTACTGCTCAGGTCACCTGGCGGGGTCCTGAGAATGGTGACCGGCACCTGCGGCGTATCGAACTCGCCCAGCACACCGGAGTGGATGGAACCAACCATCACCGCCATGAAGCGGATCTCCGGAACCTGTCCTGTGATCACGGAAGCGGAATGGTCCTGCCATCCGATCTCATCAAAACCACAGACACACACCCCGAAGACCTCCGGAGCGCAACATACATTCGTGCAATTGTAGGCGTCCACGCCGGCTGGGAGCCCGCCCGACCCAGGGGTTCGCATAACGGGCCGAAGCGTGTATTTCTGCTTGCCATCGGCAGGCGAACTCCAGGCGTTGGCGAGTTCATGTTCGATCCGCACATGCTGGACGCTGCTCTGACCGCTGCACCACATTTCGGTCGAACTCAGTATTTCGGTACAGCCCACACATTCCACATCATCTATCCACAGCCTCCATTCCGTAGGCGTCGCTCGGATAACATTGGAACTAGCGATGACCCTGTAATTGATCTCCAGCGTGAAGGCCGCTGTCCCATCAGCTGTCGGTAGGCTGGCCCAATCAGCGGGGTCGATCCCGGATGGGTCAGCAGGTTGTTCGTTAAAGTTGTTCGCGAATAGCGTGGAATACAAGAAGGTATTGTCACATCCGCTCTGCGCCCCTTCGGTATTGAACCCTGGATCGAAATCCGTGAGGCGGAGCGAAAGAATATTCATCTGGTTCAGGTAACCGTTGGTGGTATTCAACAGTTCGGCGCCATCCTGCGGCGGGTTCGCCTGGCCTTGCACCGAGAAAGCGCCCAGGGCAGTGGAAAAAAGAAGGATGGAGGTACGTGTAATGTTCCTGTTCATACTGAGTAGGGAATTGGTTGATTGATAGTGATCAACGGTCAACATACATGGACCATTCCCAGCCCACACAAGCCTCACGCCGACGCAACTTAGGGTTTATTTGATGGTTATGCCGATATTTCTTCATCGCGACACATGCCACAGCACAGCCAACCACGATCCCCCTTTGATCGTCCTAGCCGCATGATCATCACCCCACGCTTCCTTTCGCTGCTATTCTCTTTCACCACCGCGTTGGTTCATGCACAGACCTCGGTGCTCTTCATCGGCAACAGCTACACCTATGTGAACGACCTGCCGAACACGATGCGACAACTCGCGCTATCGCTGGGCGATGAAGTGACCGTCGCCAGCTCGGCACCGGGTGGCTACACCCTGTTCCAGCATTCCACTTACGCGCCTACCACTGCGGCCATCGCATCGCAACCCTGGGATTTCGTGGTGATGCAGGAACAGAGCCAGTTGGGAGCCTTACCGGTCGATATCACCACCACCGAGTTGGGTGCCCTGAGCCTGTTGGAGGATATCGAGGCGAACTACGAATGCACCTATCCGGTCTTCTATATGACCTGGGGGAGGGAGAACGGCGATGCGCAGAACTGCGCCAGCTTCCCTTTCATGTGTACCTACGACGGCATGCAGCAGGCCTTACGCGACAACTATGTAGCCCTCGCGACCTGGAACGACGCGCACACCGCACCGGTGGGCGCTGCATGGAAACAGGTGCGCGACACG
>JAHEFL010000263.1:0-2159 GCA_024640205.1 Flavobacteriales bacterium
CCGATGTCTACGAACTGACCATGCTCGAGGTCGGTGAACACCTCGTCACGGTTACCGACGCCAACCAATGCACCTCGGAGACAGGATTCACCATCGGCATCATCACCGGTATCGACGGATCAACACCTGTCACGCTTGGTGTCCAACCCACGTTTACGGATAGCCAATTGTTCCTGGTCAATTGCGCTTCACCCGGTGTTCGTTATCGGATCTTCAACCAAGCTGGGAAACTATGCATGGAGCAAGGAGATCACGATCCGGCCACAGCGATCAACGTGGGGCGGCTTGCATCCGGACACTACGTTCTGGTCGTGGACTATGACGATACGTTGCTCTCCTTGCCATTTGTGAGAACGGCACCCTGATCATTCATAGGAGGGCCTCTGAGCATCAGTAGGATAACTCCGGAAGGCCGTTATCTTTGCCGAACCAGCTCAAGTTGAACCAACGATCAAGCCCAGGGACCATGTTCCGAAGCGAAAAACCTGCTCCACCTGTCATGAACAAACCATCTGAACCTGTTAGCCCGGGAAAGATCAACAGCATCATGGAGGGCACCTCCATCGAAGGCGAGATACGCAGCGATAGCAATATCCGCATCGATGGGCGTGTGAAAGGCACGGTCAATGCCAAGGGTCGTGTTATCGTTGGCCAGGCCGGTACGATCGAGGGCGAAGTGATCTGCCAGAGTTCCGACATCGAAGGGACCGTGATCGGTAAGATCAACTGCCAGGACCTTTTGAGCCTGAAGGCTACGGCCAAGATCCAGGGGGATATCAACACCAAGAAATTGGCCATCGAACCAGGTGCCGTCTTCACTGGGAATTGTAGCATGGGTGGCGGGGTCGTGAAAGAAATGGACCCGGTACGCCTTAGGACGGAACCAGGACGCTCGGAGTCCAGCAGCCCCGCGCAAGCTGGCCGATAGTACACGATAGGACCCTTTTGCACGGCCATGAGCCGAGGCTCCATCCTGCCGCCATTGGCGATCTTCAGTGCTGTTGTGTTCGCCGCGCTCATGGGTGGTCTTTCGCTCCTTTCCATCCCCTTCCACTGGGCGTATCCGGGTGCTGTGCTTTGGTTCATGGCCTTGACCCTCTTCATGCATACCTGGATGGAGCGCGTGGCGGAGCGGGAGCCCGCATTATTCGTAACACGATACATGACCGCACTGGTGCTGAAGATGATCTCCTCGCTGATCGTGGTGGTCGCGATCCTGGTAACCCTTCCGCGCGCTCAAGGCGTTCCATTAGCGCTGGTATTCGCGGTGCTTTATCTGCTCTTCCTCGTATTCAGCACGCTTCGTTTCTCCGCTCGGATGAAGGCTTCCCGTCAATGAAAGACCACGGTCGCGCAGACCTCAAGGACAGGGGTCAGAAGCTCTCCGGGTATAACGACTACCTCCGGTACAGCGGCCTCGGATTACAGATGGCGGCCATCATTGGTCTTTGCATATGGGGCGGTTGGTGGATGGATGGAGTGCTCCACTGGAAGTTTCCTGTGGCAACCATCTTCGGGTCACTCGTAGGCTTGGTAGCTGCCATGGTCCTGCTGTTCAAGGAGACCAAGCCCAAGGGACACTGATAGAAGCACGAAGGATCTTTTCAGCATTCGGCACCTATGCCTACATTTGCGGCCGCATTGAGGGGGTTCCCTTCGTTCCGATGTCGAAAAAAGCCTTGATCCGCGCCGTTTTCCTGATCGTTTCGCTGTTCGCGGGTAACTCTGCGGCGTTTGCCAGCGGGGAAAGATCCGGCAACGGATTCAATGCTGGCGATCTGATCATGGATCACATCGGGGACGAGCATGGCTGGCACCTTTGGGGCCACACGAGCCTGCCTCTGCCGGTCATTCTCTACGATACTGAACGGGGGCTTCAAATGTTCAGTAGCGCCCGTTTCGATCATGGGCATGCAAGCTATGACGGCTATGCTTTGATGGATGGACGCATCATGGCCGTGGATGCTTCCGGGCATGTGGATGATATTGCCTCTGCCCGTATCTGGGACATCAGCATCACCAAGAACGTCCTTAGCCTGTTCATCAGCTTGGCGATCCTGTTGGTCATATTCCTCAGCGTGGCCAAGGCATATACCCGTCGCGCCGGTATGGCACCGAAAGGCTTGCAGAACTTGTTGGAGCCGATCATCCTTTTCGTT
>JAHEFL010000263.1:2169-3899 GCA_024640205.1 Flavobacteriales bacterium
GATGATGTGGCGAAAAGCGCCATCGGCGAGCACAAGTACAGGAAGTACATGCCCTACCTGCTCACGGCATTCTTCTTCATTTTCCTGAACAACCTGATGGGTCTCGTACCCTTCTTCCCGGGTGGCGCCAACCTCACGGGGAACATCGCCGTCACTCTTGTGTTGGCGCTGATCACCTTCGTGATCGTCACGATCAACGGCAACAAGAATTATTGGGGCCACATTTTCGCCATGCCAGGTGTTCCTGCGTGGGTGCTCTTCATCCTCACTCCGGTGGAGATCCTGGGAATGTTCCTCAAGCCCTTCGTGCTGATGATCCGGCTCTTCGCGAACATCACTGCTGGGCACATCATCGCATTGAGCTTCTTCAGTTTGATCTTCGTGTTCGGCGAGACCAATGCTGGCGCGGGCTACGGAGTTGCCATCGGGTCGCTGGCCTTCACCATTTTCATGACCATGCTCGAGTTGCTGGTCGCCTTCATTCAAGCTTATGTGTTCACCTTCCTGTCCGCCATGTACATCGGTGCGGCAGTGGAGGAACACCATTGATCAGAACGCCTACCTCATCCATTAAAACAACCACGTTCACATGTTCCTCTCTGTTCTTCTCGACCTCGGCACTGGCTACGGAATCGCTGCTCTCGGTGCTGGTCTCGCCGCTCTCGGTGCTGGTGTTGGTATCGGACGCATCGGTGGTGATGCCGTTCAGGCCATGGCCCGTCAGCCGGAAGCCATGAACGACCTGCGTGCCAACATGATCCTCACCGCTGCTCTGGTTGAAGGAGCTGCCTTCTTCGCGATGGTGGTGGGGCTATTGGTGGTGTTGAAGGAGATGCCGGTCTAAGGCGATCCGCCCGGACCAGTGGTCGTTCTTTTCACACGTACCTGAACCCGCACGCGCATGTTCCTAGCTAGTCTCGTAGAGCCTTCATTCGGGCTTATCTTCTGGATGACACTGTCGTTCCTGGCTGTGATGTACATCCTTGCCAAGTTCGCCTGGAAACCCATTCTCAATGGATTGAGGGAGCGCGAGGCATCGATCGAGGACGCCCTGAACGAGGCGAAGAAAGCCCGTGAGGAAATGGCGGCGATGACCCTGCGGAACGAAGACCTGATGCGCGATGCCCGCGAAGAGCGCGAAGTGCTTCTGAAGGAAGCGCGCGATATCAGGGACAAGGAGATCGCTGCGGCCAAAACAAGGGCCAAGGCGGAGAGCGATGCCATCCTGGCACGTGCCCGCGAGGACATTCGCAATGAGAAGATGGCGGCCATTACGGAAATGAAGAACCAGGTGGCCGAACTCAGCATCCAGGTCGCCGAACGCCTCCTGAAGGAAAAGCTATCGGGCGCCGCGGCCCAACAGGCATTGGTGGACAAAGTGATGACCGAAGCCGATCTACGCAAGTCATGATCATTGCACCGGTCGCCTTCCGCTATGCCCGCTCGCTGATGGAGCTTGCCCAGGAAAAGGGCATGATCGCTGCTGTGCGAGAGGATATGCTGCTGGTGTCCGAAACGTGCTCGTCCAATCGCGAACTGGTCGTGCTCCTGAAAAGCCCGATCGTGAAATCCGACAAAAAGGCCGCTATCATCGATCGGATCTTCGCTGGCAAGATCGGCGAGATCACGACCTTGTTCATGGGGATCCTGGTCCGTCGCGGACGGGAAGACCTTCTTCATGATGTGGCGGCCGCTTTCGATGTGCTTTTCCGTGAGGCTCAGGGTATCGT
>JAHEFL010000264.1 GCA_024640205.1 Flavobacteriales bacterium
CCCCGCAATGGGGCGCAAATATAGCATCTTTTGAACGTGGAACAGGTTCTACGACCCGGCAGCTTCTCCTAGCTCCTCCAACCGCAATGCGATCTCCTCCCACTCCTCCATGGTCGCGGCGATCTGTTGGGCCAGGTTACCCAGCTTGACATAGCCCTTTTCCACTTCGTCCGGAGCGAGCCCGCCTTTCATCACACTGGCTTGCAATTCCTTTTCCTCACGTTCCAGGTCGGCCAACTTCTTCTCCAACCGTTGGACCTGGTTCTGTACCCGACGTTTCTCCTTTTCCTGTTCCCTTCGTTCATGGTACCCATTCCCGGAAGGTTCCGACTTAACTGATGCAACCTTCGTTCGCTCCGCTGAGGACTTGCCGATATCAGCGCCCTGCAAGGCCTTGCGCTTCTCGATCAGCTCCAGGATGTCCATATGCTGATCCCGGATCCGCAGATCATCAAGCTCCAGCAGACGGTTGGTGAGTCCGGTGAGGAAATCCCGATCGTGGCTCACAAGCAGGAAGGTGCCATCGTAATTCCTCAGCGCCTCCTTCAGCACATCCTTGCTCTGGATATCCAGGTGGTGCGTCGGTTCATCCAGGATCAGGAAGTTGAGCGGACGTAGGAGCATGCAGCAAAGCGCCAGTCGCGCCCGCTCACCCCCGCTAAGGACCTTCACCTTCTTGTCCACATCCTCGCCGCTGAACATGAACGCCCCAAGCATGGCACGCACCCGGGCCCGATTGTCCTCGCTCGCTGCATCCTCCGCGGTACCCAGCACCGTGTTCGTCGGGTCCATCCGTTCGGGCATGTCCTGGGCATAGTACCCTGGGATCACGTTATGTCCCAGCTTGATCTCCCCATCATGGGGCTCCTCGCCGACCACCATACGTACCAAGGTCGACTTGCCTGTTCCGTTAGCACCGACCAAGGCGAGATGCTCTCCTTTGGCGATGGTCAGTTCCGCGTTCCGGAAGATCTTCTTATCTCCGTAGGCCTTGCTCACACCCTTCACCTCGCACACGATCTTACCGGAGGAAGGGGCGGGAGGGAATTTCACGAGCATCTTACGGAGGTCCTCATCCTCCACTTCAATGCGATCGAGCTTATCCAACTTGGTGATCAAGCTCTGCGCAAAAGCTGCCTTGCTGGCCTTTGCCCGGAACTTGTTGATCAGCTTTTCCGTCTCCTCGATGTACTTCTGCTGATCCTTGGCCGCAGCGCTTTGTTGCTCCCGCTCGATCTTTCGGAGCTCAACGTATTCGCTCCATGGGACCTTACGGTCGATCAGTTTCCCATTGACAACCTCCATGGTCCGCTTCGTGAGCCTGTCCAGAAAAGTTTTGTCGTGCGAGATAAGCACGAGAGCCGCAGGATAACCGCGCAATAGATCCTCGAGCCATTGGATCGCGGGAAGGTCCAGGTGGTTCGTCGGCTCATCCAGCAACAGCAGGTCCGGTTGCATCAACAGGATCCTGGCCAGTTCGGCCCGCATCCGCCACCCACCGCTCAATTCGGCCAATGGCCTGTGCAGGTCCTCCCCGACGAATCCGATACCCTTCAGCATCCGCTCCACCTGCATATCATGATCGGCAGCTCCCAAGGTGTTCAGGCGCTCGTGTGCATGCGCCAGCATGGTGGCTAGTTCCATCGCCTCCTCATCCGTGGTCGCCTTCTCCAGATCGCTCGTGATGCGATCGAGGGAAGCATTCAACTCTTGTGCTTCGGCAAAGGCCGATTCCGCCACCTGCCATGGACTCATGGCAAGGTCATGGTCCATCTGCTGTGGCAGATAGCCCATCGTCATCTCCTTGGGTAGACCAATGGTTCCCTTGTCATAGGGCTGCTGGCCTGCCAGGATCTTCAATAGCGTGCTCTTGCCCGCACCGTTCCTACCCACCAGACCGATGCGGTCGTCCGTGCCGACGAAGAACGATACCTCATCGAACATCGGTCGGATACCGAAGTGCAGTGTAAGACCCTGGACCGTGATCATAGTAACAACGCCTTCTTTTAAAGGGCCGCAAAGGTAGGCAAGACGCGCCGGGTGTTCAGGGCCGGCCAACGAAGAGGAAGTGCAGACCGGCAACTAAGAACGAAAGAGCCCCGGTATGTCCGGGGCCCTTGGGTGATCAATGTTATCGGGATACTAGAAGTTCCAGAGATCGTGCTCGAACTCGAACAACGATTGCTTGATCTCCTGGCCTTCCAGCAAGGCATCCAGACCGGTCTTGTATACGTTGATCTGGCGGTCGTACACGTTGCTCCACTTCGTGATGTAGCTGCTGAACTGACGCTTCCAGAAGATGTCCTCGTAGCTCCGGCGCTCCGCATCGTTCTCCCGGTTGAAGGCTTCCCAGTTCGCGAACACATAGCGGCACTCCGGGTAGTACAACCAGAACAAGGGAGCGTAACCGCGCACTTCCCCGTCCTCTCCTTTCATTTCCCGCATCGGTGCGATGCCGATGATGCGGATATCCATCACCGAGCGCTGCTTGTCGAAGATCCAGTCCTCCTTGATCCGGTACATCTTGATGTCCCGGGTCTCCAGTTCGATCTCCTGGATCACAGGAACGAATTCACCTGTTTCGATGTCCTCCGTCCAGCTCGTATCGATCTTCAGGAACATCTCTTCCAGCTGGCTGCGGAGCAGGGTCTTGCGGAACTCATCATCCGTAAGAAGCGGACCTGCATCGTATGCCGTGATGGATCCGTCCACCATCAGGCCTTGCTTGATGACGTCGAACAAACTCTTGCGGTCGTTGATGGCCTCCGTCGGGTAGTACAACGGATGGTTCATCTTCTCCCGAAGGTCGATCGTACGCCAAACCCGGCGGGCCCACATCACATCCGCCTCGCGGATATGGGTGTAGGGCACCACGCGCTTGGTCTTGGTGTGCTCCTTGATGTAGGCACCATCCAGAACCGTCTGGGCCGTGACGTCCGGGCTTCCCACCAAAGTGGTGATCCCGAGCAAGATCGCGGATATCAGCTTTCTCATGGCGCTCAATGGTTAAGTCTTTCGCTGAATACTATCACAACACCTTGAACGAAAGGGAACCCAGGTTACGTACGGTGCCATCCGGACCGCGCGCCTTGATCCCTTCGATGTATACTTTCTGGCCAGGCTTCGCTTTGGCGAACATGGCGGACATATCGTCGCTCACCCGTGGACCCTTGGTCGATTTCTCGATCGGAGTACCACCCACGATCATGGTGACCTTGAACTCCACGACATCGAACTTCAGGTCGAATTCGAAGTTCTCCATCTTGGCGATCACACCTTGGGAGGCCGTGAGTTCGGTCTTTTTGATCGTTTCGTCGTCCACACTCTTGCCACCGAAATAGGGCGTAGGGTTCGGCACGTTCCGTACGCGGAACTTGAGTCCGGGCATGGTCTTTTTCGTGCCATCCGGGTTGGTGACCACGGCGCCCACGATCGCTTCGGTATCACGACCTGGTTTCATGATGTAACCCGAAGCCGCTTTCGAAAGTTGACCGTTGGTCACGGTCGGACTGACATCGCTGGAACTATATCCGGAAACGCTGATATCAACAGGATTGTCCACCCCACGGTAGAACACGTTCATCTTGGTCGGACTGACCACCAAACTCGGTGCTGCCACTTCATAGGTGGTACTGAAGATCCTTCGCTCAGCCTCTCCCCCCACGGGTTTGAATTCGATAATGCCGCTTACGGTACGCAGACCAGCACCGGTAGCCGGCTCCTTGAGTATGGCCATGGCACCTTCGTTCTCAAGGAGTATTTTCTCTCCGATGATCTCCTTGTTCACCGAGTCGATCTTAGCACCTCCCTTGGCGATCCACACTTTAGGCGGGTTGTCATTATCGTATGCACCCAGGAAGATCTTGGCCTCATAGGTACCACCAACGGTCACATAACT
>JAHEFL010000007.1 GCA_024640205.1 Flavobacteriales bacterium
GCACATTTGCACCCCCAATTCAGGGACAACCAACACAAAACGCGACATGCCAACTCGCATCCGCCTTCAGCGTAAAGGCAAAAAAGGCCGGCCGTACTACCACTTGGTGGTGGCCGATTCTCGTGCTCCGCGCGACGGGAAATACATCGAACGGATCGGTGCATACGATCCGAACCAGAACCCCGCCTTCATCGAGGTGGACCGTGAGCGTGCTTTGAGCTGGCTCCAGAGCGGTGCCCAGCCCAGTGATACCTGCCGGGCCATTCTCAGCTACACCGGCATCGTGTATCGCAACCACCTCCAGAACGGAGTAAAGAAAGGTGCGTTCACTCAGGAGGAGGCGGATCGTCGTTTTGACATCTGGATGAATGAGAAGACCGCGAAGGTCGAGGCTAAGAAGACTTCATTGGCTTCCGGACTAGCTGAGTCAGAAAAGGCACGTATCGCTGCCGAGACCAAGAAAGCGGAAGAAAAAGCCGCTGCGATCAGCGCGCGTTTGGCTGCCTTGAGCGCTCCTCCGGTCATTGAACCAATGACCCCGGCTGATGCGGAGGCACCTGCTGCCGAAGGGAGTGCTGCCGAAGCAGTAGCCGAGGAAGCACCAGGTGCTGAAGCTCCGGCTGAGGAGACACCAGTTGCCGAAGCAGCTCCCGAGGCTCCCGCAGAAGAAGCACCGGCAGCACCTGCTGCCGATCCTGAAGGCGAAAAGCCAGCTGCGGAGTAACCTGAGACCATTGATCAACGAAAGCCCGTGCTCATACTGAGTGCGGGCTTTCTTCGTTGAATGACCATCCTTCCTTTCGAATTGGAAGGAAGCACCGACATCCTACCTTTCCACCATGGACCTCGAAAGTCTCCATCGCATCGGTCGCTTGGGAAAGCCATGGGGCCACCAAGGTGAACTGACCGTTCACTTGGAGGATTGCGACCTGGACGACCTGATCCATTCGGGGTCCTTCTTCGTGGACATTGAAGGACAGAAGGTGCCGTTCTTCTATGATAAGCTGCACGACAAGGGCAGGGCGGGCGTGCTGGTGAAATTCGAAGATTTCAATGACCCACAGAGCGCGAGCATCCTTGTGGGCCGTGACCTTTACGCCCCGCCGGGCCACCTCGCCGACGGAAGCGATGAGAGTTGGGACCCGGAGGAGTTCATCGGCATGTTGGTGCGGGATGAGCTTCATGGTGAATTGGGGGAAGTAACAGGGATCGATGGCTCCGCGAAGAACCCGGTCATGGTGATCCTCCTGGGTGAGCAGGAGGTCATGGTACCGCTGGCGGATGACTTGATCCTGGACATGGACCCCGAGGAGAATAGCCTGTTGGTGCGCACCCCTCCGGGGCTGATCGAACTGTACCGTGGCGGCAAGGAGTAATGCCGAAACCAGTCTTCCGGTTCAAGCACTTTACGATCCATCAGGACCGGTGTGCGATGAAGGTGAGCACCGATGGGGTACTTTTCGGTGCCTGGGTGAATTGTACGGAGGCGAAGCGGGTCTTGGACATTGGGACCGGGACCGGCCTATTGGCCCTGATCGTGGCACAGCGGAACGAAAGCGCCTTGGTGGATGCCGTGGAGATCGATGAAATGGCTGCTGGGCAGGCTGCCGAGAACGTCGCCACAAGTCCTTGGCCTGGCCGGATCAGGGTGTACCGCATGGACGTGCGGCGTATGAGCGCCCCGGAACCCTATGACCTTATCGTATGCAACCCGCCTTACTATGAAGGGTACTCAGGTCCTTCCGACCAGCGGACGGCCCTGGCCAAGCACGGCGGTGAACTGCGTTTCAAGGAACTGGTGGATGTCGCAGCGCGGGATCTGGCGCCCGATGGTGTTTTCGCAACCATCATCCCATTGAACAGAGAAAAGGAATTCGAAGATCACGCGGTCCGCGCGGGACTAAATCTGAAAAGGCGTTGTGTGGTCCGATATGTTGGTCATCGACCACCCAAGCGAATTCTGCTGGAATACAGTAGGCACCCTGCGACCACCGCGCAGGAGGAATTGACCATCGAGGGGACCGGGCCCTTCGATTACACGGAGGAATACAAGGCTATGATCCAAGACTTGATGCTCCACTTCTGAGAATAGAGGAGCCCTCCGAACATCACACCTCCACCTCTTCCTCCTTGAAGATGATCCCATGTTCCTCCAATTCCTCCAGGACCGGCTCGTAAATGACCGGTTTCAAGGGAAGCATCACGCCGCGTTCTTCGATCACATCGTTCAGGACGAGTTTACAGGCCATCGCGATGGGTAGGCCTACGGTGCGCGCCATGGCCGTATTGGTCGGGTCGTTCCCTTCCACCACCAAGGAGGCTTGAAGTTCCTGATGTTGGCCCTCCACGGTCCATCGGAAGTGATGCCACATCACCACCATGTCCTTGTCCTCTGGCTGCAATTTCCATTTGTCCTCCAGGAGCATTTGAAGCAAGGCTGCCGGGGAAAGGCCGTTCGCACCGATCGGTTCGTTGTTGAAGAGGCCGAGCCAGTCCAACTTCGCCATGACGTCCCCGTTCTTCTTGAGGCCGAGGTAGTGCGCGACATTGGTGCGGGTATCGCGTTGGGTATCCCGTGGCAGGAAGGCGTCGATATAGTCGTTCCACGTCGCTTTCGGGGGTAGCTCCATCACCACACCGTCCTCAGTGCATCCCAATTGCACGAATACCTGCCAGGCTTCGCAAAAACCAGCTTTACGTAGTGTTCCCCGCAACAGGGTGGGGATGTCCGACAAGCCGTAGATCGCTCTGTACTTCAACGAATCCCGGTTCGCGTAGCCATCAAACTCACCGTAACCAGGAACATTCACGCGCACGGTGCGACGGAAAAGCTGGTGGTAGGGAATGTATTTCGTCACCCCGTCCCTTACGTAGGTGGCTGCTCCACCCTGTCCTGCCAGGACCACGTTCCGCGGGTTCCAGCTGAACTTATAGCCCCACGGATTATCGTCACTGGATGGAGCGACAAGCCCCCCGGTATGACTCTCAAAGGCCTCCAAACGGCCATCCTCGCGCTTGATACGGTCGAGGATCCGCATGGCGCTCATATGATCGATCCCCGGATCCAGCCCCATTTCGTTCAATACCACCAAACCGGCATTCTGGAACTCCTTGTTCATTGCCCATAGGGCATCCGGCACATAGCTTGGCGTGATCACGTGGATCCCCAGGCGCAGGCAATCCTTCAGCACATCCATGTGCATGAACGCGGGCAGCATGCTGATCACCAGGTCGTGCTGTCCGATGAGGGCTCCACGTTGGACCGGGTCCGTGGCGTCCAAGGCCAGACCCTTCGCCACCTCAGTCCCTTCCTTCACCAACCGTTCAGCTTGGGAGGCCACTTTGTCCGCAACTGTGATCCGCCAATCCTGTTCTCCTGCATGGGTGATCAGATAACGTATAAGAGAGGATGCGGAGCGTCCGGCACCGAGTATCAGGATCTTTCTCATGGTCTTTCCTCCGGCGCTGGTTCCGGATGGCGATGCGAAGATGCGAAGCGCTTGGCTCATCCACGGGTGGAGGAACGAGGAAAGGACAGCGCCAGGATGCGCTTTGGCACACGCATTGCCTGCACAGCTACCACCGCTAACTTCGCCCACCAAACATTTTCCCATGATACGGACCTTGACCCTCCTGATGATCGGAACGCTTGCATGCTCGGTCGCCCGGTCACAAACCTCTGATCTTGTGTTCTTTGCTGATGACGGATCGAAATTCACGCTATTGGTCGATGGGGATGTGAAGAACGAAGCTCCGGCCAGCAGGGTCATCGCAACGGGGATACGGAACGAATCCCCGGTCGTCATCATACGATTCGAGGACCCTGCGATCCCTCAGCTCAAGAAATCCGGATTCTATGAGATGGGCAAGGAGTACACCATCATGGTCACCACGAACAAGAAGGGCGAACGCACGTTGCGGATGACAGGCCAAGCCGAGTTGGGGACAGCCGCAAAGGCAGAACCTGCAGTTGCTCGCCCTGTTGACTTCGTGGATTATCCAGCATCGACCAGGACCACGACCACCGCGCCATTGACCGTTGCGGACGAGGACCATCAGGTGACCACGGTGACCACCGTGAAAGAGACCAGTGGTACCACCGGTGGCGAGAATGTCCAGATCAATATGGGAGTGAACGGTGTCAACTTGAACATGGGCGTGAACATCGATGATGGCATGGATGGTGGTGATTCGATGACCACGACCACAACGACCACGACCACGACGCGCACCAGTTCCACAAGTAGTGCTACTGCGACGAAGCCCACGACCCCTGTTGCGGTAAAAGAGACGGAGGTCTATCGCATGCCAGGGTATTCCGGCCCGATCGGTTGTGCCATGCCCATGGGAGGTTCTGAGTTCGCCGAGGCGAAGAAAGGGGTGGAGGCCCAAGGTTTCGAGGATACGCGGCTCACCATGGCCAAGCAGATCGGCCGGGACCGTTGCTTTTCGTCCGATCAGGTGCGTTCCATGATGGGGGCGTTCAGTTTCGAGGATACGCGCCTCGAATTCGCCAAGTTCGCCTATGACCGTACCCACGACCTAGGTAACTATTACAAGGTCAATGAGGCATTCAGTTTCTCCAGTTCAGTGGATGAACTGAACGAATATGTTGGATCGCGTTGAACTGCTTGATCGGCATGAAAACTGCCTTGAATTTTTTCGAATGATCCGCATTCATCATATCACCTCGATCCTGCTCATTGGGAGCCTTTTGGCCTGTTCCGGTTCCAAGCCGATGGCGAAGAAGGCCGCCAAGCTGGACGAGGCTGGCATGTACGCTGAGGCCGCAGATATGTACATGAACTCGCTCCAGCGGAAATCCACCAACGTGGACGCCAAGATCGGATTGAAAAAGACCGGCCAGCAGGTATTGGATGACAAGCTTGGTGCGTTCTTCAAGGCTGTTTCCATGGGGAATGACAACGGTGCCTCGGTCGATGCGTTCCGATCGGCAAAGGCCTACCAGGAAAGGGTGCAGCGTATGGGAGTGGTACTCGATATCCCGGATCACTATGGCCTGGATTATGAGCGCGTGAAAGGGGAGTACCTGATGGAATTGTACCAGGAAGGGCAATCCTTGTTGGAAAAGCAGGATTTCGCGGGTGCCGAGGTAGCCTTTGCCAAGATCGCCAAATTGGAGCCGGGGTATAAGGATGCAAGCAGCCTGCAGTCCCTCGCCTACTTGGAGCCCCTTTATCGGGCGGCCAAGGATGACCTGAAAGCCGGCCGGTACCGTAAAGCTTATGATGAGCTGGATCGGATCGTTCAAAAGGATCCTTCGTACAAGGATGCAGAAGCCATGCGTAAGGAGGCCGTGGCCAAAGGCCAATACTCGGTCGCTGTACTGCCTTTCACCAGCTCCGACAGAAGGAATGATGTCGCTTCCAAGGTCCAGGCCTATACCATGACGGCCCTCACCCGTACAGGAGACCCCTTCTTAAGGATCGTGGATCGTGAGAACATGGACCGGATACTTGAGGAACAGCGCCTCGGTATGAGCGGAGTGGTCGACGAACAGACCGCCGTGCGTGTCGGGAACCTGATGGGAGCACAAGCTGTCCTCATGGGAACGCTGATCGACCACCGCGAGGTGCCTGGTCAGTTGCGCAGAAGCACCAAGGATGGGTATGAAAGCTATCGCGTGCAGAAGGTGAACCCGGAGTCGGGCGAGAAGTATTACGAGACGAGGTACAAGCCTGTGAAGTACAGTGAGTTCTTCCAGGAGAACAAGGTCTACTTGTCCTTTTCGGTGCGACTGGTGAGCCTCGAGACGGGAGAGGTGTTGATGAGCAAAGTGGTGGAACGCGAAGCGGAGGACCACACGTATTATGCAAGTTATGATGGGAACAAGGACGCTCTCTTTCCCGCCAAGAACGGATTGGTGGACCCCAATGATCGGGCCCGTCGTGAATTGCGTTCGTTGATGACCGCTTCCAGGGAGGTGAAGTCCATTCCGACCCTCACCAACGAGCTGTACAATTCCACGAGCGAAGCCATGGCCCGCGCCATTCAAGAGGACCTCCAAAAGCGACTCCCATGATCAGGCCCCTTGCCATCGCGCTGCTGTGCGCGGTCATGGGCTGCAAGGGAAGCCAGCAAGTGGTAACGCCGGTGGAGAGTTCCGTGAACACGGAGCCGGAAAGGCCTACCTGGGTGCGGTCCAGGCCAATGAGCGATGCGTTCTATGTCGGTATCGGACTGGCGAACAAGGCTCGGCCGGATTTCCAGGAAGCCGCGAAAAAGAACGCTCTGAATGATCTCGCAAGCGAGATCAGTGTGACCGTGGAGGGCAACAGTCTTCTGTACACATTGGATCAACGGGGTCGCTTTGACGAGTCGTTCACTGGCACGATCAAGACCAGGACAAGTGAGCAGTTGGAGGGCTTCGAGGTCATGGGGACCTGGGAGAACAACTCGGAATACTGGATGTATTACCGCCTTTCGAAGAGCGAGCATGCCAGGATCAAAGCGGAGCGAAAGGCCAAAGCCATTGGGAATGCGACGGACCTGTACATGCGTGCCACGGCCAGTCTGGCATCCGGTGATGTCCGGTCCGCCTTCGACCAGGATCTACGGGCCTTGCTGGCCATGCGCGATTATTGGGGTGAGAACGATATGGTGGAGGTGGAGGGCAGGTCCTTTGCCTTGATCAATGAGATATACAATGACCTTCAGCGATTGACCAGTGGCATCCAATTGTCGTTTCTCCCCGAGCGCTGTGCGTTGGATTATCATGGTAGTTTCCGGAGGGAAATGCTGATCTCCGCCAAGCATCGTTCGGACGATGGGTACCGCGATCTGGCGCAATTGCCCCTGGTGATCTCCTGGCCCGGGAACACGGGTAAGGTCACCGAAACAAAGAATACGGACGCATCTGGTCACGTCCGGACCACCGTGCAGCGCGTGGAGCTGAATGCTTCCCCCCGGGAGATCAAGGTGCGGCTCGATATGGATGCGCTCGTGAGCAAGGAGCACGACGCAGCACTCATCAAGCCACTGGTTTCGAGCCTTACCGTTCCGGATAAAGTGGCACTGATCGACGTGGAAATGCCCCGCATTCACATGCGGGCCACCGAGACCAACCTGGGACAGGCCGTCAATGATGCCGGCGTAGCAATGGCGATACGCGAAGAGCTTACGAAGAAGGGCTTCCGCTTCGTCGATCGGGAATCTGAAAGCGATCTGATCCTGACGCTGAACTCCACGACCAGACAGGGAGGGGAGTCCAATGGGTTTTTCACGACGTACCTGGACGTGAGCTACAGTTTTCGTGACCGGAGATCAGCTGAAGTGGTGCATGAGGGAGGCCAGCAAGGGGTGAAAGGGGTGCAGTTGGATCATGCCCGGGCAGGAATGGATGCTTACAAACGGGCCATCCAGGACATTCGCCGGGACCTCGTACCCGCCATGATGGATGCCATGCTATAGGAATACCTTGCTGTTGCGTAGTTTGGCACGCAATTGGAAACAACACCAACAAGGACAACATCAACGTCCACGAACCATGAAAAACTTGACCACCAAGCGAACCATTCCGGTCCTGTTGACGGCGCTGATGCTGTCCGGTGCAATGACCGCGTGCAAAAGCAAGAAGAAAACCGTGGAACCGAAGCTGCCGGAAGGCGAAGTTGAGGTCGTGATCCCCTGCTCAGGACCGGAGTTCTTCACCAACGACAAAGTGTTCCGTGCAAATGCCCTCGGTGAGAGCATGGATCAGGCCACCTCGAAGAAGAAGGCCATGAGCAATGCCCGTGCGGACCTTGCCTCGGCGATCAATACCCAGGTGAAAGCGGTGATCGACAACTACGTCAATAGCCGTGAGATGAACAATCGGGAAGAGGTCGGTGAGCGCTACGAGAGCCTGGCCAGGGAGGTTGTCGATCAGAAGCTGACCGGTACCAAGACCATTTGCGAGAAGATGATGCGCGTGGGAGGTACGGGGAACTACAAGGCCTATGTGGCGATCGAATTGAGCGCCCAGGACCTGCTCAGCGCATACAACGAGCGCATCAGCAGCGATGAGCGTCTGCGTATCGATTACGATTACGAGAAGTTCAAGGAGACCTTTGACAAGGAGATGGAGAAGATGGGGAATCGCTGATAGCGCCATTCTTCCAAAATGAAGCCCCGGACGGTCCATAGCGATCTGCCGGGGCTTCGTCCTGTTCAAGACCTTTGTGCCATGGATCGGAAAAGTATCGGGTCGGGGGCAGGTTTCATGCTTGCAGCGGTCGTGCTTGGGGCATTTGGCGCACATGGTTTGCGCAAAGTGCTGGATGTCAATGAATTAGCACAGTGGAACACCGGGGTCTCCTATCAGGTCTATCATGCGCTTGGTCTATTGCTGGTCGCTACTTTTCGTCCACACTTGGGTGCGACCATCAGTTCCTGGGTCAGAAGGCTGTTCGTATCGGGCATTCTGTTCTTCAGCGGCTCTCTTTACCTGCTGAGCACGAGGGACATCACTGGTTTGGAGGGAGTGGGTGCTTGGGTCGGTCCGATCACCCCTGTTGGTGGACTGTTCTTCATGGCCGGATGGGCGCTGTTGTTGATAACCGTGTTACGACGCGAAAGATGATGTTGCCTCTCTGTTAACTGAAGGGGCTAATTTTGTCCCCCTATTCCCAAAACCTAGGACATGAACGAATTCGGGCATAAGCCGAAGAACGCGGACCTATCAGCGATCGGATTGAGCCGCGTTGGTGATGCGTATTGGAACTTGGAACCTGCTGAACTGATCGAGCACACCATCCTCAACGGACAGGGTGTATTCGCTTCCAGCGGGGCGTTGACCGTGGAGACCGGTGAATTCACGGGCCGCAGCCCCAAGGACAAGTTCTGTGTGAAGGATGCCACGACCGAAGGCACCGTTTGGTGGGGGGATATCAATATTCCCTTTTCTCCGGAGAAGTTCGATGCCTTGTACGACAAAATGTGCGCCTACCTGATGAACAGGGATGTGTACGTGAAGGATGCCAGCGCCTGTGCGGATCCGGAACATCGGCTGAACCTGAGGGTTGTCGCTGAGTATCCTTGGAGCGCCCTGTTCGCTGGGAACATGTTCCTGCGACCTTCAAGGGATGAGCTGGAGACATTCGAGCCGGAATGGCATGTGGTATGCGCACCTGGCTTCATGGCCGACCCGGAGAAGGACGGGACACGCCAGCACAATTTCGCCATCATCAACTTCACCCGGAAGATGATCATCATCGGAGGTACAGGTTACACCGGTGAGATCAAGAAAGGCATCTTCACGGTACTGAACTACGTCCTGCCGCAGGAGCGTCAGGTGCTGAGCATGCATTGCAGTGCGAACAGCGGGAAGGATGGCGATACGGCCGTGTTCTTTGGCTTGAGCGGTACCGGTAAGACCACCCTCAGCGCCGACCCGGAGCGCCACCTCATCGGCGATGATGAGCATGGTTGGAGCGACAAGGGCATTTTCAATTTCGAGGGCGGTTGCTACGCGAAGTGCATCGATCTGAGCAAGGAGAAGGAGCCCCAGATCTGGGATGCGATCAAATTCGGTGCGCTCTTGGAGAACATCGTCTTCAAAGAGGGGACGACGGAGGTGGATTTCGCGGATGGATCGAGGACGGAGAATACGCGGGTCAGCTATCCCATCGATCATATCAGCAACATCGCCGAGCCAAGTGTCGGGGGGGTGCCTAGGAACATCTTCTTCCTTACTTGCGATGCATACGGTGTATTGCCGCCGATAAGCAAACTCACTCCCGGGCAGGCCATGTACTGGTTCATCAGCGGCTATACCGCGAAGGTGGCAGGTACTGAGGCCGGTATCACGGAACCGAAAACGGTTTTCAGTGCGTGCTTTGGGGCGCCTTTCCTGCCTTTGCATCCCACGAAGTATGCCGATATGCTGGGTGAGCGCATGAAGCAGAGCGATGTGCGGATCTGGCTTGTGAATACTGGATGGAGCGGAGGTGCATACGGAACGGGTGAGCGCATCAAGCTGAAGTATACCCGGGCCATGATCAGTGCAGCCCTGCAAGGCGAGTTGGACAATGCCACATACGAGGAGCACGGTGTATTCGGCCTTCATTTCCCGACCGCCTGCCCTGGTGTGCCTGCTGAGATCCTGAATGCCAGGAAGTCCTGGAAGGACGCGAACGCCTACTCGGAACAAGCAGAGAAGCTGGCCAAGGCGTTCGTGGAGAATTTCAAGAAATACCAGGATGGTGCAAGTCCTGAGATCCTTGCGGCAGCACCGCGCACGGCCGTCAAAGCGTGATCTTTTCACTACCTAAGAAAGCCCCACACCCGGGACCACGGTGTGGGGCTTTTTCATTGAATCAGAAGGATGAGGCTGAAGCGTGAAGATCCAACGGACCGCGTTCGCATCGTGCTTCTTCAGGCATGTCCCCACGCGGGCGTTGGGCTGGTATTGATAGCAGCGTTGCTCCTCGGCTCATGTGTTGGTCCGAAGAGCCCCTCCACGGATGCGCAGGTGTGGTCCGAAGTCCCGAACAGTCATGCCCTGGGATTCCGTCTCCTTTCCTCAGGGTCACTTCGTCGTGCGATCGTCTTTGGATCGAGGGACGAACGCGATACGCTTGCCGATCTTGTGATCACCACGGAACGCTCGGGACCACTAAGCTCCGGTCCTTCGCAACACGTTCTTGTGTCTCTGGACCGGATCGCTGTGGTAAGTACAACACATCTTTCCTTTTTGGCTGCTGTGGAGGCGGCCGATAGGGTGGTGGCTGCTGCCTACCTGGATCAGGTGCGGGACCCGCTCGTTCTATCCCAATTATCCGGTGTGGTCCGGAACCTGATTACGGCGAACGGCGTGGACCGGGAGCAATTGATCGATCTGGCGCCGGATGCCCTTCTGGATCATCCGTTCGGACGCTCCTCCTCCTACCTCAACGCGGTACCCGGTATTCCGGTCATCCCAGTTACCGAATATCTGGAGGTCCATCCCTTGGGCCGTGTGGAATGGATCCGGTTCTTCGGTGCCATATTGGGTAAGGAGAGGATGGCAGACAGCGTTTTCCACGCCATTCGGACCCGCTATGAGGCTATTGCCCGGGATGGAAGGCGTTCTGCCGCCCCGCCCACTGTATTCATTGGAAGTGTTTGGCAGGGGCAGTGGTTCGTGCCAGGGGCTGACAGCTTCATGGCCTCCTTGGTCGCCGATGCCGGGGGGCAGTACGTCTTCGCGGACAAACCCGGGACCGAGAATCTCGCGATCGATCTCGAGACCTTGTTGGATCGTTGCAGGTCGGCGGATCGTTTCGGGGTCTTATTGGACCTTCCGGAGCCGATCAGTGACCTTGATCTGGCAGGTGGGGATCGACGTGTGGCCTCGCTTGAGGTGTTGAAGAATGGAGGCTTCTATGGGAACAGCGCGACCCATGATCTTTTTGGCCGTGCGCTGTTGGAACCGGAGGTCATGCTCGAAGATCTCCGGTGCATCATCGACCCCGATCCATGTTCGGGTCGATCACCTCAATACTTCGGTCGACCGCGTCAATAGGGTATGCCCATCCGGCGATAGAGCGAACTCATCAGCCAGGCCGGACCGATCATCAGGAACTGCACATCCTCCAGAAAACTAGGTTTCCTGCCTTCGATCTTGTGGCCGTAGAATTGGCCTATCCAGGCTGCCGCGAATAGAGCCAGGCTGATGGTCCACAGTGGCCAGGGTGCGTGCAGGTCCAACCAATATGCGATCACAAGGCAGGCCACGCTGAAGGCAAGCATACCGAACATCAGGGAAAGCGAGAGCCTGGCGTAAAAGATCGCCACCAGTGTGACGGCCACCTTGGCCACCACCCCGCGGGAAGTGGGCACTAACGTATCCGGAACGTCAATGCTCCAGAGCAGCCCGATGATGCAGAAGTAGATCACCGGCACACAGATCCAGTGGATCGCTTTATTCGTGGCGTTCTGATGGCTTACACTATAATCCGCAAGCCATTGATGGATGTCACGCTTTGCCATGGTCCAGGTAGCGTTCTTCAATGACATTCATGTGATGGACCGCGTGCCCCGCGATCACCCAGCCGATGGCCCGCACGCTGATGCGGGTGCCGTTCGCCGTTCCCATACGAGCCAGCATCTCCGGTGTGAAGCTTCGGAAGAGTTCCACCGTGGTCCAACGCAGAGCATCGTGTTCGCGGAGCAGTTCGTGAAAATCCCGATGTCCCACCTGTGCTGCCACCGCATAGGCATTCTCATCAAATCCAGGGAGCTCCGTTTCATCCATGCGAGCAAATCGAAGTGCCCTGTATGCGAAGATGCGCTCAGAATCCAGCACATGTTGGAAGACCTCCTTGATGCTCCATTTGTCCGGCTGGTAGCGATGGTCGGCATGACCCGTTGGGATCCGGGATACCGTTCTCCAAAGTCGGTCCGATGCGGACCGCAAGGTTTTGATCAGGTCACCCTCCGGTGCTTCCTCCACGTAGCCGCGATAGAAGGACGGGATCTCTTCCAAGGGTGGTCGGTCGGACGCATTCATGTCGAAAAGATAGGGATGCAAAAGATGCTATTCACTCTTCCGCCCCGAACATGGAGGAAACGGGGAGCCCTGCCAACTCCTTGAGCATATGCATACGCCCGGTCCGGCTCTTCCACCAATTGGACGCGGTCACATCCGGATCTGGCAACGCGATCACCCCGATCATGACCTCCGAGGTGAATGCCTTGCGATACATCTTCCGCGAGCGTCTCGCATGGATGCCGACCGATATCACATCGAAGGATCGCACTCCATCCCGTTCCGCCTGTATCGCGAAACCGGCTGCATTGGCCATGGTCCTGCTGTCCTTGCGCTCGGTAGCGGGTGCGACAATGATCAATTCGGGGGGGATCCCTGCATCCGCCAACCTCGCAGCAGCATAGTGTGCATACGTAGGCCATGCTTCACGTTGTTTTCCAGTGGGGCCGATGAATACTACTGAGGTCGAAGCGGAATGCATGTTCATGCCCCCCACCGTTAAGTGCTTCACGTAAATGTTCTCCAACTCGGTGGGAGGTGTCCCAGTATTGGTCGATATCAATCGGAGGACCCGAATAGGCGCTTTTGGAGCGGCGAAGTAGTCCGTCGCTTTACCGCTCACGGCTCGATCCAACAAGGTATCCCCATCGGCGAGGAGCATGAAACCTGCTCCGGCAATACCGCTGACATTGATCCGGATCCCACCGTCCTGCGGAGGGTCGATCATCATCTCCATCCGCTCATCGGTTTTGAGGTAGTACGCAAAAGGACGCACAGTTCCCGTTGTGTAGATCCGTTGATATCCTCGCTCGACCAATTTGGCCTTCACGGCAGGGATCATGGTGTCCGGTATCCAGCCCTCCACCACTGCCAAGTCGCATTCGACCGGAGCGGTGACCGCCAGATACGGATGTATCAGAGCAGCGGCGACAAGGATGAGGACGACCAGAACTGCGAGTCCGCCGAACGCTTTCTTCATGGCTGCTCGTCCTGCAGGCTTTGCATCAATTCGCGCAATTCCGACCGCGCTTTGCGATCCCCTGTAACAATACATTGGAGCATGCCGACCTCACACGCATGGATCGCATCCTTGGACCGGCCGAGGTCGGCAAGCATCAGCGCCAATTGGTAGTAGCTCGGCACGTGGTCAGGGTGGTCCTTCAGCAAGCTTTCAAGGTCTTCCACAGCAAGCTCCATGGCCCCTT
This sequence comes from Flavobacteriales bacterium, assembly GCA_024640205.1. Classification (GTDB taxonomy): domain Bacteria; phylum Bacteroidota; class Bacteroidia; order Flavobacteriales_F; family PHOS-HE28; genus PHOS-HE28. Next base: position 13,675 of record JAHEFL010000007.1, read on the forward strand.
CACGACGTCGCTCCAAGGCGATCGCGTAACGCAGGAAAACGTCCTTGGGCTCTTCGGCCAGCATGGCCTGTAATTGCAGCAATCGTTCCTTGCTCATGGTTCCCGGGGTGTTCCCTGCCATTCGTTCTGCATCTCTTGAGGCGTCGCTGTCCTG
>JAHEFL010000265.1 GCA_024640205.1 Flavobacteriales bacterium
GGTCAGTTCGTTCATCAGACCGACCTTGTTGTGCAAGCGACCTGCCGTGTCGATCAGCACAATATCCGCGCCTTTCGCCTTCGCGTGCTGTACCGTGTCGAAGGCCACTGCAGCAGGGTCCGCATTCATGCCTTGCTGTACCAGCGGCACACCGACACGTTCGCTCCAGATGCGTAGCTGATCCACGGCCGCGGCCCGGAACGTATCCGCTGCTCCCAGCACCACCGATCGCCCATCCTGCTTGAATGCATGGGCAAGCTTGCCTATGGTGGTGGTCTTCCCGACCCCGTTCACGCCCACCACGAGGATCACATACGGTTTCAGCGCAGGATCCGTCGGAACAGGATCCTTCATCAAGTTGCTGATCTCCTCCCTGAGAATGCTGTTCAATTCCGAAGTACCGACGTACTTGTCCCGCTTCACACGGGCCTCCACCTGCCGGATGATGCGCAAGGTCGTCTCAACCCCCACGTCGCTGCTTACGAGTACTTCCTCCAAGTGGTCCAGAACCTCAGCATCCACGGTGGATTTGCCGGCCACAGCCCTGGTCAACCGCCCAAAGAGCCCCTGCCTGGAACGCTCCAGCCCATCGTTCAGGGCCTTTCGCCCCTCTTCTTCCGCCGCAGCGTCCTTGCTTTTCCCGAAGAATCCGAATAATGCCATTCCGCGCGTGCCGTGATCCTTTTGGTTAACGTAGGGTCCTTATGCTCAAAAGGCCACCACCCATGGGCAGCGGCCTTTGCGCGTTGACGATCGTGTGACTTACTTGCCCGATAGTGTCTTGTCCACTTCATCGGAAGGCACCACCTGCTCCACGAAGCTGTATCCTCCGGATCCTTCCTTCTTCACCATTTTGATGACCTTCGTGAAGGTCTTGGCATCAGCCTTCTTGAGACTGGCAACGGTTTTCTTGGCCATGGCTTACTTGATCTCTTTATGCACCGTCATTTTACGCAGGATGGGGTTGTATTTCTTCAACTCCATGCGCTCGGTGCTGTTCTTGGTGGTGATGTACCGCGAGGTACCCGGCATGCCCGAGGTCTTATGTTCCGTGCATTCCATGATCACCTGGATGCGGTTCCCTTTTGCTTTCTTGGCCATCGCTTCGGCGTATTTGCCCTACGCCTTTGGACGCGGGGCCGCAAAAGTAAGTGAAGTTGTTCAACCGGACAACCCGATGGACCATTTATATATACCGCTGACCCTCAATGCAGAAGGCGCCCTGCGATCAACAACGCATAGCGCCTCCCAAGGCAATACACAAAAACGCTTCCCTTACAGGTAGCCCTTCGCTTTGGCCTGCTTCAGTGCGGCACTGATCCCGATCTTATCGATCGTACGCATGCCGGCAACGCTGACCCGCAGATCCACCGAGCGGTTTTCCTCGGGGATGAAATACTTCCGATCCTGAAGGTTCGGCGCGAACGTGCGACGCGTCTTCCTGTTGGAGTGGGACACTTTGTTGCCGGTGATGACGTGCTTACCGGTGATCTGACAGACCTTGGACATGGCAATGCGTATTACGGGGGCGCAAATGTAGAGAAGATTTCCTTCCCGACCCCTTTTCAGTTGACCGTCCGCATTAATGTGAAGGCCTCGCGATCGGTGTCAGAGGTTCTCATCCACCATGGGGCGGGACAACACACCGTCCAGCATGGCTTTCCTGAGCATGTTCAGTGCGGCCAGGGCACTCCGCTTGATCACCAGTTCCCGTGTTCCGGGGAAATGTCCCATCACGCTACGCACCCCGTCCGGACCGGCGATCGCCAGCCATACCGTGCCGACCGGTTTCTCGGGAGTACCGCCATCCGGACCCGCCACCCCGCTCAAGGCTATGCTCCAGGTCGTGCGCAGGGCATTCCGAACACCGATCGCCATGCGCTCCACCACCGCCTTGCTCACCGCACCTTCCAATTCCAGCATGTCCGCAGGGATCCCCAATTCCTCCATCTTCACGGCGTTCGCGTAGCTGACCACGCCGCCCACGTAGTAAGCCGAACTTCCAGGTACGCTGGTGATGAGATGGCTCACGTATCCGCCTGTACAGCTTTCCGCAATGGATAGGGTACTCCTGCGCTCCTTCAGCATCCGGCCCACCACCAGTTCCAATCGATCCTCCCCTTCGCCGAAGATGAGTTCGGGGATCAGCCGGTACAACTGCTCCGCTTTCCCATCCACCCGGGTCCGTGCTGAAGTGGCATCGCTGCCAGCGTAGGTGCTCAAACGCAGCTTAACCAAGCCGGGGCTGGGGAGGTAGGCCAGTTTGATATCCTCTTCGACCAAGCTATCCTCCCACGCTGCAATGCGTTGCGCCAGATGGCTCTCTCCCAATCCGGTCGTCATGATGGTGCGATGGATGATCGTTGGTGGCTGGAAATAGCGTTTCAGTTCCGGAAGCACGTGGAGTTCCATCATGGCCTTCATCTCATAAGGCACGCCGGGCATGCTCACGAAAACACGTCCATCGCGCTCGAACCACATGCCGCTGGCCGTCCCCCGATCATTGGGCACCACGGTACAGGACTCCGGCAGGTCCGCCTGGGCCCGGTTCACTTCCAAGGGCTCCCGGCCAACACTCTCGAAGAAGGCAGCGATCCGGGCCTCGATATGCGGATGACGCACCAGGCGGGTATTAAAAAAGGTGCACAGCGTATGTTTCGTGATGTCATCCTTGGTGGGTCCCAATCCCCCCGTGATGAGCATCACGTCCGAGGACATCGACCCCAAGGCATCCAGGATCTCCTGCCGATCATCGCGGATGGTGACCACCCGAACGGGGCGAATACCGATGAGCGACAATTGCTCCCCGATCCAGCCCGCATTGGTATTGATCGTCTGGCCGATGAGCAACTCATCACCGATAGATAGTATGGTCGCTGTCCTCTCCTTCACCATGGTGCGGACCGCAAGATGCACAACGGGACCGGAAGCAATGGATCACGCATCTCCTCAGCCATGCATGGTGGGTGCCTTTCCATAGCGGGCGATGACCTTGGCCTCGTACGTCAAAAACTCCTTCCAACGGGTATCCACATCCACGCTATGTCCAAAGCGCCGAGCAAAGCCGATGAACGTGGTGTAATGTCCCGCCTCAGAGACCATCAATTCGCGATAGAATTCCCTCAGTTCCTCATCCTCCACCTGTTCGGTCAGCATCTTGAAGCGCTCGCAACTTCGGGCCTCGATCATGGCGCTGAACAAGAGCCGGTCCACCAGGCGTTCCTCGCGACCGCCATCCTTGCGCAAGAATTGCATCAGTTCGTTCACGTAGTGGTCCTTCCTCTCCGGCCCCAGCTTCCAGCCACGCGAGTGGATGTGCTGCACCACCTGCCCGAAATGTTCCAGCTCTTCCTGCGCGATCACTGTCAATTCCTTCACCAATTCATCCAATTCAGGGTAGCGCACGACCATGCTGATGGCATTGCTTGCCGCTTTCTGCTCACACCAGGCATGGTCCGTGAGCAGTTCAGGCAGGTCTTGGCGAATGAGTTCCGCCCAACGCGGGTCAGTGGGAAGTTGAAGACCTAACATGGTGCGCAGCGTGCGATGGACCGCAAAGGTGCGATGACCGTCCGGAGAAGGAAAATGATGACGAATACTTTTGCACGGTCCTTCCAAGGGATCACGGTGTATTTGCCAAAGCTCGGGCGATCGCCACACCAACAATGAGAAAGACCTACCTGCACCTCAGCCCTTTACTCGCGATCATCGGCCTTTTGTGGACTTCCTGTTCGGGGGGGGCGGAGAGGGAAGTTCCGACCATCTACTCCTTTCCTATCGAAGGGCTGACTGACGCGGACTACCCGGATGACCCGGACCGCGATCTTCGTGCAAGTCACTATTCCAATGAGCTGTTCATTGACGGAACGCTTCGCATGGTCACGGATAGCTTG
>JAHEFL010000266.1 GCA_024640205.1 Flavobacteriales bacterium
ATGTCCTCTGCACTGAGGGAAGTGAGCTCCCGTCCCTGATATTGTACATGTCCCGAACTCGGCTCGATCAGCCTAAGGATGCTGCGCCCGAGAGTGGTCTTGCCACTACCGCTTCCACCGACGATCCCCAAGGTCTCCCCAGGGTATACGCTGAAGGAAAGTTCGTGCAGTACCTGGGTATCCCTCTTGGCCTTGGTGAACAAGCCTTTTTTGCCGGCGAAGGATTTACTCAATCCGTCGATGCGCAACAGGGGTTCCTGTGCCATCAACTTCTCGGCATGTTTGCGCCGATCCTCCCAGCTTACTTGTTCAATGGGTCCAGCTCCCCCTGCCAGCATGTCCTCCACGGTAGGCAGTCTAACAGGGTGACGGGATGGATCCGGGCGACAAGCGATCAAACCCCTGGTGTAAGGATGCTTCGGTGCGCGGAAGAGTTCATCGATGGCTGCTTCTTCCACCACTTTCCCTAGGTGCATGACGAGGACACGATCCGCCACCTCGCGCACCACGCCCAGGTCATGGGTGATGAACAGCATTCCCATGCGTCGCTTGCGCTGCACGGACTTCAGCAGATCCAGTACATCCCGCTGGACCAGCACATCCAACGCGGTGGTGGGTTCGTCGCATAAAAGGACCTGCGGTTCGGCGCTCAGGGCAAGCGCGATCACCACACGCTGTTTCTGGCCACCACTTAATTGATGAGGATATCGGTCGTACAAAAGGTCCGGGTCGGGGAGCTGGACCTCCTTGAACAAGGCCACGACATGGGCCCGTGCCGCATGCTTGTCCAGGCCAAGGTGCAAACGCGCGGAGGCCGCCACTTGCTCACCGACCGTGTACACGGGATCAAGTGCGGTCATCGGTTCCTGGAAGACCATGGCCAGGTCTTTTCCCCGGTGGCTTCTGAACGCATCATCATCCAACTCAAAGAGGTCCACGACGCGCGACCCTTCGGCCAGGAAGGCCTTGCCTTCCACATGGGATAGCGAACGATCCAGCAAGCCCATCAGGGCCATGGCGCTTACGCTCTTACCGCTGCCGCTGGCACCCACCAATCCGATGCATTCACCGCGACGTAAAGCGAAGGAGATGCCATCCACCACGGTGTTCGACCCAAAGCGCACGCTCAGGTCACGGACATCCAGAATGCATTCTTCGGGTGCGCTCACACCAGGGTGATGTTGGCATCCCGCACCAGTTCATGACCGGTAAGTCGGAGGTACAATTGTGTGGTGGCCACCACATCCTTTTGGCAATAGGTGGCGATGCGTTCCAGGTCCTTGTCCTCCCAGTACACACGGGCCACATCGGCACCGCTGATATCGTCCTTGGGCGTGGGGATGCCCAGTATATGGGTGAGCAACGCGAGGGATGTATATGCCTTGCGGTCCCCGAAGCTCCACAGGTTCATCGTGTCCTGGTGACCCACTTCCCAGGGCTTGAGCCCGGCGATGTCCAAAAGCCTCGGCAGTTTGATGCGATGCACCACGCAACGACGCGCGATGTACGGAAAGTCGAACTCCTTGCCATTGTGCCCGCACAGCCAATGGTCGTCCGTATCATAATGCCTGTTCAGGAGGTCCACGAAACGCTCCAGCACATCCAGCTCATCATCACCGTGGAAGGTGGTCACACGCATGGCGTATTGATCGCCCTCCTTGCGTAGGCTCCCCACGCCGATGCACACGATCTTTCCGAACTCAGCGAGAATACCACCCTTATCACCGTACATCTCCTCAGGGGACTTGCCACTGCGCTCCTGATCGAAGCGGGTCTTCGTATTGAAGAGCTCGGCGGTCCTGGGGTCGAGCTTGTTCCAGTGGTATACCTGCGGCACCGTTTCGATGTCGAGGAACAGGATCTTGCTCAGGTCTCGAACGTGGTCCGGGCGCATGGTAAGGGTGGTTCCGCAGATGAATGTACGATGTTCGTATTTCTGGAACGCGGGTCGTATCGGAAGCAGGCCTTCACTCGATCATCACACCGCGTTTGTTCATCAAGGGCACGTTCGTGAAGTTCTCCTCCTGGATACTTTCCGGAAGGAAGATGTACTTCTTGTCATGCAGCACTTTGCCGATGTAGTAGCTGAGCCAATACTGGTTGTTCAGCCCGAACACGTCCTCCACGATGCGCTCGATCCGAGCCCAGCTGTTGGGACCGAGCTCCTCGAGGAAATGCCTCATTTCACTCGTGCGACGCGTCTCTCCCTCGAGTTCACCATATCCGCGTGAGCTGATCAGAACATTGTTCAACACTTCGTCGCGCTGATTGATCAAGTAGACGTACCAGGCCGGCGCCCCGTCCTCGTCCGCTTCCTGCACCACGGCCATGGCAACTCCTTCCACTTTCGGTGGGTGGATGTCCTTTCGCATGGCACAAAGATCGGAAGTGGATCAGCGGTGGCCCCAACGCGTTCACCTCAGCTGCGGCGTGAGACCATCGCCCGCGCGATCGCGATCCAATCAAAGACGTCCGTGGGGTGTCCCACCTTGTTCACTTCCTCGCGCTTTGTACCGGTGCGCACAAACACGATCCGTTCATGGGGGATCACCACAACGTACTGGCCATGGAATCCGCGCGCATAGTAGATGGGTCGACCGTCAAGGTTCGCAAGCCACCAATAGTACCCGTAGCGCTGGTTGGGTTTGCCTTTGTCCATCAGGGCCGCCGGAGTGATGGAGGCGTGCCAGAATTCCCGTGGGATGATCTGTCGCCCCATCCACATGCCGCTATCCAGATAGAGCTGACCGATACGGGCGAAGTCCCTGGTGGTGGCATACAAGCAGCAGAAGGCCTTGTAGTCCCCGCCCTCGCGGTCCATTCCCCACCAGGCGGCATGTTCAGCACCGAGCGCCCTCCAGATCTTCTCCTGTACGAGTTCATCGAGTGGACGTTCGTACACGGCTTCCAATACCTCCGCCATGATCTGGGTGCTTCCACTGATGTAATCGAACTCTTTGCCCGGTTCCTCGCGACAAGGTTGCATGAGCGCCAGTTCACGAACATGCGTACCGTAGTACCCTTTGGCATTATCGCTGAAGGGACTTGCGCCGCTTTCGCTCCAATCCAGACCGGTGCTCATGGTAAGGAGGTTCCAGATCGTGATCTTAGCATAACACCCCTCCTTGTATTCCGGCAGGAAGTCACCAACGTGCTGGAACACGCTTTCGATCCTTCCCTCGCCCATGGCAATGCCCGTCAAGATGCTCACATAGCTCTTGGCAACGCTGAACGAGTTGATCACGCTTTCGTCACTCCAGCCGTCCCAGTATTGTTCGAAGAGCAGGCTGTCCCTGTGGAATACCGCGAAACTGGCGGAATGCAGATCGGTCAGGCGCTGTTCTTCAGCCGGCAACAACGCGACCCGATCGTGGTCACTTGCATGGGGCCAGGGCATGGGTTTTTCGGCGGGGATCTCCGTGCTCGGGAAGAATTCGCGATCATCGATCTCCGGAGCCGTCCTTCCGATCAGGTAGGTATATCTCACTCCGCGTGGAATGTGATCGTTACCAGTGAAGTAGGCGAGGGCGAGAAGTGCGGCAAGGACACCTATTGTCCAAAGGAGCAGATTGCGGAGCAAGTGCATGTTATCCGGTCGTTCAAGATGGACTGACCAATGGGTCGACCATTTCCACATCAAAAAGGTCCGCCAACTCCAGTTTCAATCGGTTCTTCACCGCTTCCATGTCCAGCATCCCGCCCAGCTCTTTGGCCATGCAGGTCACTCCTTTGTCCGCGATACCACAGGGCACGATGTTCTCGAAGTAGCTCAGGTCCGTGTTCACGTTGAAGGCGAAGCCATGCATCGTCACCCAGCGGCTGGCGCGTATCCCGAAGGCGCAGATCTTCCGGGCTTTAAAGGGATCCGTCCAGTCCAACCAAACACCTGT
>JAHEFL010000267.1 GCA_024640205.1 Flavobacteriales bacterium
TGTCCTCGTCAGCTGCCGTTCGTTCGCCATCACCAAGTGCGATCAATCGCATGTACACCTCATCGGCCACGGTGCGATAGCCGGGGTACGGCGAACGGTCACAGCCCATCAGGACCAGGACGCATACCCATACGAAACCAGAGCGTTTCATCGCGCTTCCCCGCTGACCTTCACCAAGCCGATGTGGTACACCACGGTGCTTCGACGCGGGATACGGTCCTGATCACCGATCAATCCGTGTGCGCGGTAGGATGGAATGATCAGCACAGCACTATCACCTGGGGAGAGCAATTGGACCCCTTCGTGCAGGCCGCTCTCCACATCGTCCATTTCCACCAGGAAAGCTTCGGGCTCGCCAGGTTGGGTATGGTAAGCCGTATCCCCGTTCAACAGCTCCAGGCGATAATTCACAATGGCCCATTGTCCCGGTTGCACCGACGCGCCCTCCACATCGCGGATCACTTGGTAGCGTACACCGCGCCCCGTGGTGGTTGTCGCGATGCCCATCCGTTGCGCATAGAGTTCGATGTCCCGGTCCTCCAACCGGATGGCCTCCTTGTTCTCCTTGATCAGCGCTTCGGCATCGGGCACGGTCCGCTGCACTGCAGGAACGCGACCGTCGTTCCCACAACCCATGGACAGGGCGAAGAGCAAAGAGGAAGTTCCTTTCGGAATTTGGCGACCGCAGCCTTCAGGCCTTCCGAGGAACGACCACCCGCCGCGTTGATATGACCGCCACCGTCAAAATGCTCCTGAGCGAAGCGGTTCACAGGCAGTGTACTCTTCGAGCGCAAGCTGATCTTCACCTGTCCATCGCGCTCGATGAACAGGGCTGCGATCCTGATGCCCCGGATGGACAGCCCGTAATTGACGAATCCTTCCGTGTCACCGGGGTTGAAATGGAAGCGATCGAGGTCAGCCTGTCCTAGAGCGATGTATGCAGCGCCCAGTTCAGGCATCACCTCCAGACGCTCATTCAGCGTGAATCCGAGCAATCGCAAGCGATCAAGGCTATTGTCATCCATGATCGCTGTATGAACCACATCCACCAACACGTTCCGTTCCATCAGTGCAGCTGCCACGCGCATGGTATGCGGCGAGGTACTCCGGAAGCGGAACGAACCCGTATCCGTCACAATACCTGCATAGAGGCAAGTGGCGGCCTCGGTGCCGATGCGATCACCCTGCCCGAGGGCGACGAGGATGTCGTGGATCATTTCACTGGTGGCCGGCGCCTGCGTATTGGAGAACACCACCTCTGTGAATGCCTGAGGGTCCTGGTGATGATCGATCAGCACCTTGGGCTTCACCGCAAGCATGGCCTGCTCCAGCTTTCCCACCTGATCGGTCCGGTTGAAGTCCAGACAGAAAAGCAGGTCACAATCGCGGATCGCGTTCAGCGCCTTATCACCGTCGCGATCCAGGTTCAGGGTTTCGGGATAACCCGGCATCCACTGCAAGTTGCCTGGAGGTCCATTGGGCAGGACGACCTGCACAGCAACGCCTTCGACTTTGAGCGCATGCGCCAGTCCCAGACTGGAGCCCATCGCATCGCCATCCGGGTTGTAGTGTGTGACGATGGCAATTCGCCGCCGATCCTTGAGCAAGGAACGGAGCGCTTCCACTGATGCGTGAGGCGCGGAGGCGTTGGACATGGGGATCTCCCGACAGGGGCGTCAAAGGTAGACGGCCCATGGAATGCGTGTGGGGTCGATCAAAAGCCCAGTCCAGGCGTGGGCATGTGCTCGATGAGGATACCGGCACAACCGATGTCGAACTGCTTGTCACTGCGCTTCGACTTGCTTTCCGTGCCTGGAGGAACGACTTGTATCGCGATCCGCTTGGTTGCCGCGCAGGAGAATTCCACTTCCTGTGCCATCTCGTGATCGGCATTATCCCAAAGCACTTTCTCCACCTCCTCGAACACCCTGCGCGTTTGCTTGGTGCGGGTTTCCTGCGACGCACCGGTCTCATTCCCATCCGCATCGAGCAAAGGCTCTACTGCAGTGCTCTCCTCCACCTCATCGGTCGCTTCGCGCACTTTCTCCACCAATCGGATGGAGATCGCTTCCCCGAGGATGCGGTCATCGGCACAGAGGCTTATGCGGTAGTCCTGTCCGCGGTACACGATGATGTTCAATTCGGTGGGCGTACCGACCTGCAAGGCCGCACTTTTCGATTGGCCGTTCTGCGAGAAACGCTTATCGCTGGAACGCTGGCAATTGAACTTGTGGTAATCCGCACAGGTATTCTGGGCGGCGACCATGGTGGGCAGCAGCAACGTGGCTATACCCAGCAAGGGGGCGATGAACAGCGTTCTCATGATGGTTGATCGGTGTTGGCGTCCTCAGGCATGATGATCGTGGCACGAAGGCGGTCGACGGCCTGTACGAGGGACGCGTACTTCTCAGGGGTCATTTCCATGACCACTTCATCCCCCAGTACCATGCGTCCCGAAGTGGAACGTTCCTGCTGAGGGATGCGTGTCACATTGACCTGGTCGTAGATATCACGGATCCGCATCAATTCCACACGCAGCGCCGCCACATCGGCATCCTGTGCATGGGGTTCCATCAAGGCCAGCAGGTGCTCCAGCGTCACTTTCTGCTCACCCACACGGGAAACGAGGGCATTGCTCGCACCGAACGCATCGATCTGGCGCGTTACGAGGTGCATGCCTTCCACCCAGCCCCCGGCAAGTACCAGGGCAAGGGTCGGTCCCATGTCCTCCTGTTGGAGTTTCTCATAGGCGCGCTGGTATGCCGCATTGCCTATGATCTCCAGGGAATCACTCTGGCCCTTGGTGATGTTCGCTTCCAGCCGAATGAAATCCTCATCAGTGAAGGCGGCGTTCACCCCGAGCGATTCAGCCAGGCGCTTGGTGGCGAGGTAATAGCGAGCGACCTCCACATTCAGTTTGAAATAGCTGGCATAGACCAGATCCGTGGCGAACACCCCGAAATTGAGCGCCCGTGCCTTCCGGCTCACATAGCGCTTGCCGTTCGCTTCCGGGTTCAGCATGCGCTTGTGCCCTTCTCCGGCCATGTTACGCACGAGGCTGAAGAGTTCGTTCGGGGTGGGCATCTGGTAGAGGCTGGCGACCGCAGTGGTCTGCTCCTCCCCGATCACCAGCTCCGGTCCGTCGTCCTGGGCACCGTCACCGGAATTGCCGCAGGCCGTAAGGAGAAGCGCTGTAAGGGGTGTAACGATATAGCGTGGGTTCATGGTGAGGGCTGAAAATGGATGGTCACTCCACGCCTACCCCACATCGGAGCAGGTCGCAGGCACGAAGGAAGTATGACTACGGTACTCTCCCATGGAAGGATGCGATTACTTTTGCCCGGCTTTTTCAACAACCGAACATGACAGGCTCCAGAACCTTTACGATGATCAAGCCCGAGGCCGTTGCCGCCGGGCACGCCGGGAAGATCATCGATATGCTCATCGAGAACGGCTTCCGCATCAAGGCCCTCAAACTCACCCGCCTCAGCCGCCAGGAGGCCGGCACTTTTTACGAGGTACACAAGGAACGTCCCTTCTACGGCGAACTCGTGGAGTACATGGCCAGTGGCCCCATCATCGCCGCCATCCTGGAGAAGAGCAACGCCGTGGAAGACTTCCGCAAGCTCATCGGTGCCACCGATCCTATGGAGGCTGCTGAAGGAACCATCCGCAAGCGCTTCGCGGAAAGCAAGGCGAAGAATGCGGTGCATGGCAGTGACAGCGACGACAACGCAGGGATCGAGGCGAACTTCTTCTTCAGCGGTAGGGAGAGGTTTTGAGCGGTTGGCGGTTGGCGGTCAGCAGTAGACAGTAGACAGTAGACAGTAGACAGTCGGTAGTGGGTAGTGGGTAGTGGGCAGTGGGCAGTGGGCA
>JAHEFL010000008.1 GCA_024640205.1 Flavobacteriales bacterium
GCAGGGTTCTCATCGGTAGGTTCCGTTCAGTTCGCATGTTCATTGGTCATCTCCCTCTGCAACATCGGTGCCATCAGCCGATCCCGCTTCCGGATCACCAGCATTGCTATCATCTTCTCCGTTCAGGTCACCATCCACCTTGGCGACGGCAGCGATCTGATCGTTCTTCCGCAACTCGATAAGCCTCACACCCTGTGTAGCCCTTCCAAGCACACGGAGCTCATCCAAACCCATGCGGATGGTGATGCCACTTCGATTGATGATCATCAATTGATCATTTTCACTGACCACCTTGATCGCGATCAATTCCCCGGTCTTATCCGTTATCTGCATGGTCTTAACGCCCTTGCCACCTCGCTTCACCATGCGGTACACATAATCTCCATCCTCATCCATGATCAGAGTCCGCTTACCGTAGCCCTTCTCACTAACGACCAGTACCTGCTGTGAGGCAACATCGTCATTATCGAAGGTGATCATGCCAATGACCTCATTGCCCTTCTTGGCACCCAGGTTCATTCCACGAACACCACTTGCATTCCGGCCCATCGGACGAACATCTCCCTCATTGAAGTGTACGGCCCGTCCTTCTTTGCTGGCGAGAATGATATGGCTGGTACCGCCTGTCAACCGGGCTTCCAATAATTCGTCCCCCTCCCGCACATTGACCGCGATGATCCCATTCGATCGGGGACGGCTGTAAGCCTCAAGGGTCGTTTTCTTGATCACGCCCTTCTTGGTACAGAGCACCACGAAGTTCTTCTCCAGTTCCTCCTGGTCTTTCAGATCCTTCACGTTCAAGTACGCCACCACCTTGTCATCCCCTTCGATCTGAACGAGGTTCTGGATGGCCCTGCCCTTGCTCTGGCGGGTGCCTTCCGGAATGTCGTACACGCGCATCCAATAGCAACGTCCTTTCTGCGTGAAAATGAGGAGATAATTGTGATTGGTGGCCACGAAGAGATGCTCAAGGAAGTCCTCGTCCCGCGTCGTGCTCCCACGGCTGCCAATACCCCCACGTCCTTGGGTTCTGAATTCACTGAGCGAGGTCCGTTTGATATAGCCCAAATGGCTGATGGTGACCACGACCGCTTCGTCCGCGATCAGGTCCTCCATACGCATATCGCCGCTGGCATGAACGATCTGGGTCCGCCTCTTGTCACCATACTTTTCCTTGATCTCCAAGGTCTCATCCTTCACGATCTGAAGCCGGATGCCTTCATCTGCGAGAATGGCCTTCAGGCGATCGATCAGCTTCATCAACTCCTCATACTCTTCCTTGATCTTATCGCGCTCCAAGCCTGTCAACCGCTGTAATCGCATGTCCAGAATGGCTCTGGCCTGGATCTCACTGAGCTTGAATTCGCTCATCAACCCTTCACGCGCCTCTTCCGGCGTCTGGCTGGCTCGGATCAATGCGATCACCGCGTCCAGATGGTCGAGCGCGATGAGCAGACCCTCGAGAATGTGAGCCCGCTCCTCGGCTTTGCGCAGATCATAGGTGGTCCGACGCACGATCACATCCAGGCGATGGTCCACGAAATGCTGGATCATTGCCTTCAACCCGAGCAACATGGGGCGCCCTCCCACGAGGGCGATGTTGTTCATGCTGAAGCTGGTCTGCAGCGAACTGTACTTGTATAACTGGTTGAGGACCACGGACCCCATGGCCTCACGCTTCACCTCATAGGCCACCCGGATGCCCGAACGGTCACTGTAATCGTTGACATCACTGATGCCTTCGACCTTTTTGTCATTCACGAGATCGGCGACCCCTTTTACCAATTGCGTCGCTTTGTTCGTCTGGTATGGGATCTCCGTACAAATGATCGTTTCCCTCCCACTCTTCTCATCTTCCTCGATGTTGCATTTCGCCCGTAGCACAACTCTGCCGCGCCCCGTGTCATAGGCTTCGCGGATACCTTCCACACCATGGATCACCCCCCCGGTGGGGAAGTCAGGTCCCTTGATATGCTGCATAAGGCCTTCCACATCGATGTCCTTGTCGTCGATGTATGCCACGATACCATCACACACCTCGCTCAGGTTATGTGGTGCCATGTTCGTGGCCATACCTACCGCGATCCCGGCAGCTCCGTTCACCAACAGGGTCGGGATCTTGGTGGGCATCACGCTCGGCTCCTCCAACGTATCGTCGAAGTTGGGGCGCATATCCACCGTTTCCTTATCCAGGTCCGCCAGCACCTCTTCAGCGATTTTCTTGAGGCGCGCCTCGGTATACCGCATGGCTGCCGGACTATCCCCGTCGATGCTGCCAAAATTGCCCTGCCCATCCACCAATGGGTAGCGAAGGCTCCAATCCTGGGCCATTCGCACCATGGCATCGTAAACACTGCTGTCACCGTGTGGATGGTACTTACCCAGCACCTCCCCTACGATACGAGCGCTCTTTTTGTGCGCCCTGTTACTCAACACGCCCAAGTCCTGCATGCCGTATAGCACACGGCGATGCACCGGCTTTAAGCCATCCCGTACGTCGGGTAATGCCCTGCTCACGATCACCGACATCGAATAATCGATGTATGCGGTGCGCATTTCGTTCTCAATATTGATCGGGATGATCTTCTCTCCTGCTGCCATTTGCTGTCAATTCTTCCTCTTGGCTTGATGCTTGTGATCAAGCCTCTCAAAAGGGAGCCCGAAAGTACTCCGATCGCATAGTTTGAAAGGGGTTGATTTTATCCACATACCGCACAATTTCCTGTGGATAAATGCCCACCATGTTGATCGGTCCGCCACAAGCGGGTTGAATAGCTTGGCGCCGTAGCCCGAGGGCTTAACTTAGTACCACGATCCTCGTGAGCGGGCATTGTCACAAAGAGAGACGAACAGAACAGCAAGATGGACGCAAAATTCTCACCCCGGGTGCGGGACGTGATCACTTTCAGCCGCGAAGAGGCGTTGCGGCTTGGGCACAACTATATCGGCATAGAACACATCCTACTTGGTCTTATCCGCGAAGGGGAAGGCAATGCGGTCCGCATTCTCCAGCGTCTGGAAGTTGATCTGGATGAGTTACGCAAAGTGGTGGAAGGTGCAATGGACCCTGCAAGCGCTGTTCGCCCGTCGGATACGGAGAAGATCACCCTGGTGAAGCAGGCTGAGAAGATGCTGAAGATCACCTTCCTGGAAGCCAAACTCTTCAAGAGCCCGCATATCGACACGGAACACCTTCTTCTGAGCATGTTGAAGGATGAGGATAATGTGGCCACAAGGGCGTTGCACAAGTTCCATGTGGACTACGAGAACGTGAAGCACGAGGTGGATGCCATCCTTGCGGATGGGGGATCCGGCGTCGGTGATCTGCTGAAGAAGCCGAAGGCCCAGAACCCGCAAAGTGCGGACGATGACGACGATGATGGTGGCAGCTATGGGGCCGGTGGTGGAGGTG
This sequence comes from Flavobacteriales bacterium, assembly GCA_024640205.1. GTDB lineage: Bacteria > Bacteroidota > Bacteroidia > Flavobacteriales_F > PHOS-HE28 > PHOS-HE28. The sequence continues at coordinate 3,413 of JAHEFL010000008.1, forward strand.
GCCAGCGAAAGCAGGGTGATGCGAAAAGCAAGACCCCGGTGCTTGATAATTTCGGTCGGGACTTGACGAAGATGGCCGACGAGGGAAAGCTGGACCCCATTGTCGGTCGGGAAAAGGAGATCGAGCGGGTCAGCCAGATCCTAAGCCGAAGGAAGAAGAACAACCCGGTCCTTATTGGCGAGCCAGGTGTTGGTAAGAGCGCTATAGCCGAAGGATTGGCCCTTCGGATCATCCAGCGAAAGGTGAGCAGGGTACTTTTCAATAAGCGTATCGTGGCGCTGGATATCGCCAGTCTTGTTGCCGGCACGAAGTACAGGGGCCAGTTCGAGGAGCGCATGAAGGCGGTGATGAACGAATTGGAGAACAGCCCGGATGTGATCCTCTTCATTGATGAGATCCACACGATCGTGGGCGCCGGCGGTGCCAGTGGCTCGTTGGATGCCAGCAACATGTTCAAGCCGGCCCTGGCCCGCGGGGAGATCCAATGCATCGGGGCGACAACCCTGGATGAGTATCGTCAATACATAGAAAAGGACGGAGCCTTGGAGCGCCGTTTCCAGAAGGTGTTAGTGGAACCAACATCCGTGGATGAGACCATTCAGATCCTCAATAACATCAAGGAAAAGTATGAGGAGCACCACAACGTGAATTTCACGGAGGAAGCTGTAGAAGCCTGTGTGAAGCTCACCAACCGCTACATCACCGACCGCCACCTACCCGACAAGGCGATCGATGCGCTGGACGAGGCTGGCAGTCGGGTTCACATCAGCAACATCGTGGTCCCTAAGAACATTCTCGACGTCGAACAGAAGATCGAGGAGATCAAGGAAGAGAAGAACAAAGTGGTCCGTAGCCAGCGCTATGAGGAGGCGGCCAAGCTGCGGGATAAGGAGCGTCAGTTGCTGGAGGAATTGGATCGTGCCAAGAAGCAGTGGGAGGAAGAAAGCAAAAGCAACCGCACCACGGTGACGGATGAGAACGTGGCGGAAGTGGTGGCCATGATGAGCAGCATACCTGTGACCCGAATTGCGGAGAAGGAAAGCGGCAAGCTCAAGCGGATGAAGGAGGAGATGCAGGGCAAGGTGATCGGCCAGGAGGACGCTGTCGTGAAGGTTGTTAAGGCCATTCAGCGTAACCGGGCAGGTTTGAAGGACCCGAACCGCCCCATTGGCAGCTTCATATTCCTAGGACCAACCGGGGTCGGAAAGACCCAGTTGGCGAAGGAATTGGCACGGTACCTTTTCGATACGGACGACGCTTTGATCCGGATCGATATGAGCGAATACATGGAGAAATTCTCCGTGAGCCGCTTGATCGGTGCGCCGCCAGGATATGTTGGATATGAGGAAGGTGGTCAATTGACGGAAAAAGTCCGCCGTCGCCCCTATTCCATCATTCTCCTTGACGAGATCGAAAAAGCGCACCCGGATGTCTTCAACCTGCTGCTGCAAGCCTTGGATGATGGTAAAATGACGGACAGCCTTGGTCGCCATATCGACTTCAAGAACTCGATCATCATAATGACCTCCAACATAGGGGCACGTGACCTAAGTGATTTCGGCAAGGGTGTCGGATTTGGAACAAGCGCCAAGAAGGAAGGTCAGGAAGACAGTAACCGGGGTGTGATAGAGAAAGCCCTCAAAAAGGCATTCGCACCGGAATTCCTCAATAGGATCGACGATATCGTGATCTTCAATAACCTGAAGCGCGAGGACATCCATCGCATCATCGACATCGAATTGGGGCATCTGTACAAGAGGATCAGCGAGCTCGGTTACGATCTGAAACTGACCGATGATGCCAAGGACTTCCTAGCGGAAAAGGGATACGACGAGAAGTTCGGTGCACGTCCGTTGAAGCGTGCCATCCAGAAATTCATCGAGGACCCGATGGCCGAGGAGATCATCAACCAGGCGATCGAAGAAGGTGACAAGATCACGGTGGGTCTGAACAAGGAAAAGACCGATGTGCACATCAAGGTGAGCAAGGGGAAGAAGAAGGTGAGTAAAACCGAAGGGGACCCCAAGGATAACGGCCCTAGCGAAGGCGCATAGAGTCTGCGAAGGTTCCGCAAGGAAAGGCCCCGAGTGGGGCTTTTCCATTGGACCGCCTCACCATGGTGCCGGTCCTTCCTGCGAACGCCGGAATCGCGTGCTGAAGCCCATACCGATCAACAGGTTCTGGTAATTGCTCGCGTCACTCTTCTCGGCCCGCCCAGGTACGCTTTCCAGACCGAGGTCCTCGACATTGAAGTTTGTACCATCCGTTTCGTAACCCAGAGTGAACCCGAACGCCAGGTTATCACTGACGTGCACGTAATACCCCATCCCTATTCCCCAATGGAACGCGCTTTCCGTGTTATCGTCCGGACAGGTTCCACATTCGTACACGTAGGTGGAACTCCCGAGCTTGGCATTGAATTCATAGAAGGTCCGCTCCCCTGTATACCGCTCATACTGGATCTTCCCGAAATAGGTCCCACGCCGGATATCACCTCCGGTGATGACTGGTGCCAGCGCTCTTTCCTTGATGCCGAACCAGGTCATTTTTCCGCCGACCCCTACCCCCAAGCCCTTATACAATGGATATTGTATCACGCCGTCCAACTGACCTATGGTTTCCGTGATATCGTCGAACAAGGGATTATTCAAGGGGACCGGAAGTACCAGCGTACCCTTGAACGTGAGCGAAACCTCCGGAAGGCTTCGTCGGTCCTGCGAACTCGCACAGAAAGGCAGCGTTAGCACGAACAGGAATGCGACCGGTCTGGGCAATTTCATGCGCGTTGAAGACGGAATCGACGGACGGTTCGTTGCGTGGCGGAACTCATTTCCAGGAAATGATAACCATCCGGCATCTCAGGTAACAGTCGTTCCACGGTGTGCAAACCATGATCCAAGGACTGCTCCTCCCATTCGTGAATGGTCCGATGCCCCTCGTCGAGCAGACTGGTTCGTATCGGTCCGGTAACAGGCACATGAACCTGAACGCGAAGCCGGGCCGGATGGTATGCTACCTCCAACTTGCGGATCTCCGCGTGCATCTTCGCTGGCATATCCCGCTGCATGATCCGGTCCCGGAATCTGCGAGCGAGCAATACCACCACCAAAATGGACAGGGTGATGATCAGCGCTGTACGAATGTCATCGAACACCATGACCTATAGCACGATCACACCCTGGATCTCCGATGCCTTGTCGTAGCGCTTGACCACCTCATCGCTCGTCATCATCACTTCCTTCACGGTTATGCTGAGATACTTACCGCCTTCAGAATACTTGCGAAGCACCTCACTTTCCGGGGGGAACAGGGCCAACACCGAATCGAGGCGCTCCTTTTCCGGTTCCAGGATGAATTTGAACATGTAAACGGCCGGCCAGTCGTGCACTTCGTCCAATCGTTCCTTCAATCGATCCTTGGCTTCCTTGCTCAGCATGGGTTTACTTTTACAAAGGTAGCCTGAGGCTTAGGAATGAACTTTGCCCGACACAGCGTGTACCGCATTTCAAAGTACCGAAGATCCTGATGTACCGCATCCCAACCTTCGCCCTTTTCGCATTGCTGATCACCACGGCCAATTCGCAGGTGGAGGATGCAGAACAACCTGATATACATCAACGTCCTGTTACGAACGATGCCTACCAGGGTGGATGGCTGGCGGCGCCCATGCAAAAAAACGCTGAGGTCTGGCGCCGGATAGTAGCTGATGAACCGGGCAATGCCATGAACCAGCTGAACAATTTCCGGAGTATCCGGAATGCAGCTTTGGTCCGGAATCAGGGCTCCCTGAGTTCAAAAGATGAGCAGGAGCTTGAAGCCCTTGCCGCAGGAATGGATCGCTCGGCACCGAACACTTTCGAGACCCATATGGCCAAGCACTATCTGCTTTTTCCGGAAGCAGCGGCCTTCGAACACCTTGATAAGGCGTCCACCCTCGGTGCTGATCGCGTGGAGCTGATAGGACCGCAATTAGTGAATTCCATGCGTACCGGCTCGGAGGTCGATACACGCAAATGGGCTCTTGCACTGAAGCAGCGTGGCGAGGTGGCCCCAGGTCTATGGCTATTGGCGGACGATATCCTTCGCTCCGTGGACAAGAACGGTTTACTTGTGACGGCTGGCGAGATGGATGCCTATCCGGTTTGGGCGAGGCAATTTGCGGATGGACTGCGACGTGATGTTCTGGTCATCGACGTTCGCTTGTTGGATGATGGCGATTATCGACAGCGTTGCTGGCGTTCAGCAAATGCGCGGGGTACGGTTCCGGGGGATGCCGATCGATTCATTGCGCAACTCGCAACCGCTTCGGACCGCCCGGTTTTCCTGTCCATGGCACTGGGCCCGGACCGGGTCCGGAACCTGGGGGATCGGCTACAGGTCTCCGGATTGGCCTTGCGGCTTGGCGCGCCATACGCGGATCAGTTCCAGGTCCTCGAACAGCGATGGAAGGCGATGAACAAAGCGGTGAACGCTGGTCCCCTATCCCGGAACTACCTGGTGCCAGGTGCCGTCCTTTTGAAGTATTACAGGGCGGTCGGGGACGAGGAACGATCGGCCTCCCTGGAACATGAATTGCGAACGATGGCGAACGCCATGGGTGAAACGGATCGCTTGTACCGTATCGGCCTGCTGGAACACTGACGGATGGCGTTGTTCGGCACGGAATATGGCAAACTGGGCGACGATCGCTTGATGGAACTCGTGGTCCGTGGCGACGAACGCGCATTCGCAGCCATCTATGACAGGTATCACCAGCGCTTGCTCAGCTATTTCCACCGTATGCTTTGGCAGGACCGGGAAAAGGCACGCGACCATTTGCAGGACCTGTTCACGAAACTGGCGCAACGGCCGGAGAGTTACGACCCATCCCGCCCTTTCCACACCTGGCTGTTCAGCGTGGCGAACAACATGTGCAAGAACGCCTATCGCCATGCGGAAGTAGTGAAGGCTGCGGCCATCCATATACGGAATGGAGAGGACCGAGTGGATCCGCGTGGCGGCATAGGTGTGGACCACGAACGGTTCCGGGACCGGTTGGATGCGGAATTGGACCGTTTGGACCCTGATCACAAGGCAACCTTCGTGATGCGCTACCACGAGGACATGGCTATCAAAGAGATCGCTGCGGCATTCGGATGTTCCGAAGGCACGGTGAAGTCGCGCTTGTTCTACACATTGAAAAAACTGGCCGAACGATTGAAGGAATTCGATCCCAATACCCTTGCACCCCATGGAAAGGCGTGAACGATACGACCCGGAGGATCTGGAGAGCCTGCTCCACGAGCGCGGATACAATGAGCTGCTGGACGAGGAGCGCGCCTATGTGCTGCGGCATTTGAGCGGAAAGGAAGAATACGAATCGATGCGGGCCCTGCTGTTAAACCTTCGCAGGAACGAGATGGACCGGCCATCAATAAGTGGGGATGAGGCTATGCGGGAAAGCGTGTTGAGGTCTTTCCGTGAGCAACATAGGCCACAATGGCGCATTTGGCTGAATAGTCTTGGCGCCTTGCTCGAACCACCGAAGAGTGAAGGCTTTAACTGGCGCCCGGCGTTGGTCGTCGGATCGATCGCATTGGTGATCGCGGCTGGTGTGTTCGTGATCCAACGGGCTGGTATGGAGGGGAACGTTCAGGTGGCCGAACTGGAGCGAAAGGAAGCGAAGGAACGTACAGCTCCACCCGCGGAGCGTCTTGCGGAGCCTGATGCTGACGCCGTGACCAGAGGGTCAGGAGAGGCCGAAGCGCCCGGATCCCTGTCGGCCGGAACCCTTCAGCTCAGCGAGATCCAGGAGGATATGGAAATGGAGGACATGGTCGAAAGTGAGTTGAAAAGCACCGATGCCGCCATGGATGATGTGAATGAGGAAGAGATACTCACGGACCTGAAGTTGAATGAGACCGAAGCGACGTCCGTGGATAAGGAACGGAGTGCGAGCCTGTCCGTGGATCCATCCTTCAGCTACACAGCTGCACCGGTTCCTGTTGCGGTGGACGAATTGGACCGTGTAAGGTTGGAGCGTTCAAGTTCGCAAAAACAAAAGGCTTCGGCTAGGGAATTGACCGCGACCGGTTCAGTATTGAAAAAGGACGGCACAGTACCTGCCGGGATCAGCAGGACATTGGCACAGGACCCTGAACTACTGGAACTAATGGCCGCCGGTTGGTGAACCGTCCACGGAAAAAGCCTGCGAGATGGAGAGGTCGCGGGCATTAACAATGAGGACCAGGCGACCGCAGGGAAAACTCGCACGGTCCAAGTTGCGGATCAACTCATCCGTGTAGGCCCTTCCTTCCTCGCTGTACAGCGTTCGGCCTGCGGCATCTTTTACCGCGATATGCACCTTGCCTAATTCCTTGTGGTGCTTGATCGCAATGCGAACGAAGGCAGAACCCTTCGTCGTACAAACCGAGATCGAAGACTCCCTCTCATTCCCACTACCGTCCGCCAAAACAGTGTTGGCCAGCAAAGCAAAACAACCGATGAATGCGATGGTGCGGATCATGGCAGAACGTGGAGCGGAACACAAGTGTATGATAAATCGAGGAGGGATCCAAATCGGATACGATCGATCCTACCGACCCCGGACCCACGTTCGCTCGAACCCGGAAGGGACGAGTTCCTCCCCTTGTTCGGTCCGCACAGCACGATCAAAGCCTTCATAAATGGCCCATGCACCGTGAGCACCATCCTTCCGAAGTGCAAGGAAACCGACCTGCATTTCCTCCAGTTCCGGGTTCTTCTTGAGGATCCTGAGCACGGTCTCCCGGCAAGCATCGACCGGCTCCACACCCTGCCGCATCAGCTCCACCACCGTATGACTACCCGCAGTCCGGATGACCAATTCCCCGACGCCTGTCGCACAAGCGGCGCCCACGTCGCCATCCACAAAAAGCCCTGCTCCAATGATCGGGGAGTCCCCTACCCGCCCGTGGATCTTATACCCCATGCCGCTGGTTGTGCATGATCCGGCCATTCGGCCATTCGCATCCATCGCGACCATCCCTATGGTATCATGGTTCTCTATGTTCACCACCGGCCGGTACTCACTTTCCACGAGCCACTCCTGCCAGGCCTTCCGAACCTCGGGTATTTCGATCTCCTTACGATCGAACCCGTTCTCAATGGCCCAACGCTCCGCTCCAATACCGACAAGCATCACATGCGGCGTGCGTTCCATGACCGCACGAGCAACACTTATGGGATTCTCGAACCGTTGAAGAAACGCGACAGCACCGGCCCGTCCATCATGATCCTGGATGCACGCATCCAACGTAACAAAACCATCACGATCCGGGGTGCCACCCAAACCCACACTGCGATTGCCGAAATCGCTCTCCACCACCCTGACACCATGCTCCACGGCATCGAGTACGCTCCCACCCTGATCCAATACCGACCATGCTTTGGCATTGGCCGTCATGCCGTGGGCCCAGGTGCTGATAACGATCGCCCCCCCAGTGGTCATGGGATCCCGATCCATCACACCTGGGATCTCTTCCTTCGTTGAACGAGGCGTACAACCTGTTACCAACGCGGCCGTACCGGCCACGCTCAATTTCAAGAATTCCCTGCGATCATTCATCTGCGGCCAAGGTAGCGGTAGTTCTCCTTGCGGATCAGGATGTCGGCCAGCTGGGTCACAAGTGATCAACAGCGGCTACATTGGCACCTTCTCCGAATGATCCCGGAACGCACTTTCCGCCCACTCGCCGTCCTCACCTCGCTCTTCTTCATGTGGGGCTTCGTGACGGTACTCGTCGATTCGCTCATACCTCGTCTACGGGAGATCTTTGAGCTTAGCTACTTCCAGGCCGGTCTGGTCCAGTTCGCTTTCTTCATTGCCTATGGTGTCATCTCGATACCGGCCGGTTGGTTGTTGTCCCGGATCGGCTACAAGAACGGGATGCTCCTGGGACTGGCCACTATGGGCGCAGGCTGTCTGCTCTTTTGGCCAGCAGCCGGCCTCCGCATATTCCCTGTTTTCCTGCTTGGGTACTTCATACTCGCATCCGGTATGACCGTTCTACAAGTTGCTGCCAATCCCTTCGTGGCAGCTCTTGGTGATGAGCGTGGTGCCAGCAGTCGCCTTAATCTGGCCCAGGCATTCAACAGCGTGGGAACCACGATAGCCCCGGTGGTCGGTGCCATGTATATCCTGAGTGACCGGATCAGCAGCAGCTCGGATATCGCTTCCATGACGGGCGTTGCACGGAATGCATACTACGCGCAGGAGGCATCGGCCGTCCAAGGTCCATTCATCGTTTTGGCCTGCATCCTGTTCATTTTGGCGCTGGTCGTCGGTCTCGCCCGCCTTCCCCGTATCCTGGACAGCCACGGAAGTGGTACGTACCGGCAGGTCCTTGCTGTACCTGGTCTCCGGTGGGGTGCGCTGGGGATCTTCCTGTACGTCGGTGCGGAGGTGGCCATTGGTAGCTACCTGGTCAATTACTTCCTTTCCATGGATATGGCCACGATCATTCAGAAGAACGGAACCATGTACTCCATTGCCCGCATGATCCTTGGTCGTGACCTGAATGAGGTGGACCCCAAAGGAATTGTCGGTGCATTCGTTGCACTGTATTGGGGTGGCGCCATGATCGGCCGCTTCATAGGTTCGTGGCTCACCAAGAACCATCGTCCCAGCGTTGTCCTTGTGGTTTTCGGTCTATCGGCCATGGCGCTGGTCGTACTTTCCATGATCACCCATGGTCTTTGGGCCATGTGGAGCATAATCGCCGTGGGTCTTTTCAATTCCATCATGTTCCCGACGGTTTTCAGCATGGCGATCAACGGTTTGGGTGACATGAAGCCCAAAGCATCAGGCATTCTCTGTACGGCTATTGTGGGTGGGGCTGTCATTCCTCCACTGCTCGGGTTCCTGATAGACATAGTGGATTTCAAGATGGCGTTCGTACTGCTGATCGGATGCTATGCATACATCGCCGCCTACGCCAAGTGGTATGGAACGACCAGATCATGATCCTGGCGATCGACATAGGTGGCACTTCGACGAAGCTCGGGTTGGTCGAGGAAGGATCGGTTGTTGCTCGAAGCCGTATGGACACGCTCGGGGATGCCGATGAGCAAGCTTTCCTGGACAGGCTCGTGGAGCGCGCGCTGGCATTGGCTGTGAAGGAGAAGGTCAAGATCCGATCGGTCGGCATCGGGGCACCCAACGGGAACCAATTGACCGGAACGATAGAGAACGCGCCTAACCTGCCATGGACGAAGGATGTACCGCTCGCACGAATGATATCGGAACGTATGAACGTCCCGGCGTTCCTTGGGAATGATGCCAATGCTGCAGCATTGGGTGAATGGCGCTATGGAGCAGGCAAGCGTCACAAGGATCTGCTGGTAGTGACCTTGGGAACGGGTGTCGGCAGTGGCTTCATTGTGAACGGCGAACTGGTGCTGGGAAGCGCCGGGAACGCTGGCGAACTGGGTCATATGATCCTGGAGCCGGAAGGGCGTGCCTGCACCTGTGGTCGCAAAGGATGTTTGGAAGCGTATGTGAGCATTCGCGGAATGAAGCGCAGCTATGAGGAAGCAATAGCGACAACAGGCAAGACCTGCCTGGACCTGGACATACCGGCCATCGTCGAAGCGGCACGCAATGGTGAGCCGGAGGCTCTTGTCGTGTTTGACCGGACCGCGCGCTGGCTTGCGATCGGTCTTGCAAATGCGGTATGTGCCACTGGACCGTCGCGCATCGTCCTGTTCGGCGGGTTGTCCCGTAATCGGGATCTTCTTATGCCGCGATTGACAAGGCAATTTGATGATCATCTACTGAACATATACAAGGGCCGGGTCGACATCGTAACCTCGGAACTGCCGGATGATGATGCCGCACTGTTAGGGGCAGCAGCCCTTACCACAGTGTGAGCCGTGGGCGGAGATTAGTTTCGTGCTCATGCTTACCGTCCATGGATCTACGAGCCGCAACGGAACGAGCGGCATGTTCGCTTGCCTGTTCATCCTGATAACTGCCTTGGCCGGTCCGTCTTCCACCCTCGGCCAGAGTGTCCGTTCCAAAGGACCCATTGGGATGAATGCGGCCAAGTTGGTGGATCCGTTCATCGGTACCGGTGGCCATGGGCACACCTTCCCAGGCGCATGCGTGCCCAACGGGCTCGTGCAACTCAGCCCGGATACCCGACCGGATGGGATCATGGATTGGGACGGATGCAGTGGCTATCACTACAGTGACAGTGTCATTTATGGTTTCAGCCACACGCACCTGAGCGGCACCGGTGTAGCGGACCTATGCGATGTATTGCTCATGCCTACCACGAACGGCTATTCCTTGGATCCGGAGA
>JAHEFL010000009.1 GCA_024640205.1 Flavobacteriales bacterium
TTTAAGCCTTGAACGGTGTACTTCGATCCGGGTTACATTCAGTGTTTTTCAACCATGGCTGAGCATAACCTTCTCGGGCAGCAGGGCGAAAACCTTGCCAGTTCCTTTCTAACGGGTAAAGGCTACCGCATTCTGGAGCGGAATTGGAGGTCGGGTAAACATGAGGTGGACCTGATCGCGGAGCATGGAAAACAACTGGTCATCGTGGAAGTGAAGACCCGTAGCAGCGACCAGCATGGCCAACCTGAGGATTCCGTGAAGAAGGGGAAGCGCGGGAAATTGATCAAGGCGGCTAACGCCTATGTATTGTCCCGTAATCTTGCACTGGATATCCGTTTCGATATCGTCAGTGTGATCCTGCACACTTCCGGCAAACCATTCATTCACCACATTCAGGAAGCTTTCTATCCGACCTTGCATGACCGACCGTACTGATGGACGCCGCGGAGGACGCGGCAAAGGCCCGGCCAAGCGGAGCTCTGATCGTACCGATGAAAAGCGGGGCGCGCGGAGTGAAGGATCGCGCGAGGACCAGCGGTCGCGAAAAGACCCCAGGTCCGGCGATCGAAAAGGAGGCCCTACCTCCAAACGTGCCGGGCGCCGCCCTCCGAAGGCATTGCGGGACAGTAGCAGAACGGAAGGTGGATCGTGGCGGGATAAGGACCAAGCTGCTGGCATGCGAAGTTCCACAGGGAGTGGTCGCGCTAAGCCCACAACCCGGACTGCCGGCCCGCCGAAGAAAAGAGCGGATCGCGGTGATCGTCCGGAACGTCCTGGCCAGTGGGACCGCAAGAAGCGTTACGAACCGACGCGCTCGGGTCGGCGCAGGGATCAAGCCTCGAAAGAAGGAAAGGATGATGGGCTGGTCCGCCTGAACCGCTACCTGGCGCAGGCGGGCATCTGCAGCCGTCGGGAGGCGGATGACCTGATCACAGCCGGGGTGGTCAGCGTGAACGGTCAGATCGTTACCGAACTAGGGACGAAGGTGAAGCCCACGGACACGGTCCACTACGGCGGGCAACGCCTGAGCATGGAGAAGAAGCGTTATGTGCTTTTGAACAAGCCCAAAGGCTTCATCACCACTACGGATGATCCGCGTGACCGGCGCACGGTGATGGCCCTGGTGGAGGCGGCCTGCCAGGAACGACTGTATCCGGTCGGGCGACTGGACCGGCTGACCACCGGCGTACTGCTGATGACGAACGATGGGGACCTGGCGAAGAAACTCACGCATCCGAGCCATGGTGCGGAGAAGATCTACCACGTTACGTTGGGTCGTTCGGTAACGAAGGCCGAGCTTGCCAAGCTGCTGGAAGGCGTGATGCTGGAGGATGGGATGGCACAGGCGGATGAAGCGAACCATGTGGAAGGAGCGTCGAAAAGGGAGGTAGGTGTCAAGCTCCACATGGGAAGGAACCGTATCGTGCGGAGGATGTTCGAGGCACTGGGCCACGAAGTGGTCAAGTTGGATCGCGTTGTTTTCGCGGGCCTAACGAAGAAGGACGTGCCCCGCGGCAAATGGCGCCATCTCTCGGAAAACGAAGTGTTGTTCCTCAGCAAACGGAAATAGTCCCCACTCCATTGTGCGGGAACATATGGCTTCCTCATGTGAAGCGGTGATCCCTTGGATGGCGTCGGGTCCTGTGATCCATCGTAAGGCATCGTCCGAATTCCATTCATCGACGGAACCGGACGAGGTGGTCCAAGCCAACAGGCCGATGTGAACGAACAGCACGGCTTTTGCCGTTAGGCCTGGGAACCCCGGGATACCTTTCGCTGCTTATGCTCCATCGTCTTCGCAACGCCTTGCTGATACTGGCCCTATTGTTCGTGGGTGGTGTTGGTGCCCTGGTGATCCTGGCGAACATGTACGAGGCCGAGGTGAAAGTGAAGTTGGTCGGCACGCTGAACCAGCAGCTCAATGCGCCGGTCACCGTCAGTGACATGGACCTGACCCTTGTGGCACGATTCCCACAAGCGAGTTTGCGCATGCTGGATGTGTTGGTGATGGAGGTCCGAAGTGACGATGTACCTCCGGACACACTCCTCTTCGCCAAGGAATTGCATTTGGAGTTCAGCTTATGGGAACTCTTCGGCGATAAGCAAACTGTGAATGAGATCCACGCTGAACGGGTAAGTCTCTATCCCGCATTGGATCGCAACGGAATGGAGAACTACCTGGTGTTGAAGACGGACAGCACTTCCGGATCTTCCCCACTATCCCTGGATAATGTGAGCTTCGATGACCTCCACCTCCGTTTCAGGGATCATCGTTCAAAGTTGGAGATCACCTCGCACAGCAGGGAATTGGCCCTGAGCGGCAACTTCAGCGAAGTACTTAACACACTGAGCGTGAATGGTGACCTGCACTTGTTGGAATGGAAGGCGGACAAGGAAACCGTATTGAAGGACAGGGAAGGGCAAGTGCAATTGGCCCTGGAGTTCGGCGGGACCGATGCCTTGTTCAAGATAGTTCGGGGTGAATTGATCACCGGGGACGTGACCATGGCCGTGACCATGACCGTTTCTGAGGACGGGGATGGCAAAGTCCTCGACCTGCGTGCCAACGCCTTCGGACAGGACCTACAGGATGCTGTGGAATTGCTGCCTCCGGGTATGATCAAGGGACTGGATCGCTACCGGATGAGCGGTGATGTGGACCTCGCGGTGCACTATGTCGGCCCCATCGAAAGCGGTCCATCCCTCTCCGTCGGCGCCAAGTTGAGCCAAGGCAGGATGCGCGAGGATCGAAGCAACACCACGTTCTCGGACATCTTTGCGGAACTGGCCCTGGATCTCACCCCGAAGGGTGTGGCACAAAAGCTCGTGATCAAGGACCTGCGCGCCAGGAGCGGAAGTGGCCGTATCAGCGGAAACTGGCAGAGCAATGGGCTCGTCAACGCCACGGTAAAGGCCGACCTTAAGGCGGATATCGCGTTGGCGGAGCTGTTGCGTTTCGCGCAAGTGGACACGCTGGAGCTTGTGAGCGGCAGGCTGAAGGCGGACCTGCGTATGGACGGCAGGCTGCGGGACATGGCGGATATCCGACCCACCGACGTGCCTGGATTGAAGATCAGTGGCACGGCGGAGCTCCGCGATGCCACACTGAAAATGAAAGGCGTCCGCCATCGCGTGGAACACTTGGACGCGGACCTCGAGATGCAAGGGAACGATGCCACTGTGCAGGGCTTGAAGGCGGAGATACAAGGCAGTCCCATCCTGCTGTCCGGCACGCTGCGGAATCTCATGCCCTATCTACTGTTCGACCAACAGCACCTGGTCATTGCGGCCAAGGGAAGCTCGACACGGATCGACCTCGCCGCATTGCTAAGGAGTGACGATGCACGGAGCGAAAGCGCTAAGGACTACACCCTGATCATACCCGCAACGATCGAGCTGGATCTGGCCGCATCCGTGGATGAACTGGTGTTCGAAGAATTCAAGGCAACGGAGATCATCGGGCGTATCCTCCTTCGGGATCGTGTGCTGCGCGTGGTACCGATGTCCTTCCACACCGCATCCGGCATGGTGAATGGCGGATTGGAGCTCGATGGAAGGAACATCGGGCAGCCATATCCCCTTGCCATCAATGCCACGATGGAGGACATCGACCTGAAGCAGCTCTTCCGCGAATTCCAGGACTTTGGACAGACTTTCATCGGGCACAAGCATCTGAGCGGCACTGCCAGGGCGCGGGTCGCATTCGACGCACCGCTCACGCCAAGCGTGCAACTCGAAATGGAACGTTTGGTTTGTTTGATCGACATCAGCGTGGACCGCGGCTCGATCAAGGACCATGCACCCTTGTACCAGGTGGCCGACCACCTTCAAAAAAACAAACTGGTGGCTCCGTTCGTGGACGTTCCACAATTACGCAAGGAATTGGCTGACGTCCGGTTCGATCATCTGGAAAATCAGATCGAGATCAGGAACGGTGCTGTCCATATTCCGCTGATGCTCGTGGAGAGCTCCGTCATGGATCTTGAGTTGAGCGGAACGCACTGGTTCGACGATAGGATCGATCACCACCTGAATTTCCGTCTCAGTGATCTGTTCCGCAAGTCTCCGAGCAACGATGAATTCGGCCCGGTGGTGGACGATGGCACCGGCATGCGGTTATTCCTTCACATGTACGGAACGGCCAGCGACCCCCAGTTCGGGAACGACGGCGCCATGGCAGCAGCCCGCCGTAAGCAACAGTTCCAAGAGGAGAAACAGGAACTGAAAAGTATCCTGCGTGAAGACCTCGGATTGTTCAGGGGAAGGAATGACAGTTCCACCACCGATGCTAAGGGGTCCGATGCTCAGGAGACCCGGATCAAGGTGGATTGGGGTGCACCGGACAGCAGCACGGCCGGCGCGCAAAGGCCGAGATCACGGAATAGGAAAGGCTGGGGCGGGATCCTGAAAGAGGAGAAGGGTCGGCCTGACGAGGAAAAGATCATCATCAAGGACTGAGCGTGCTTGTCCCCCAATCGCGATCTTCACGCCGCCGTGGATCTCTACTCCCGTAAACAGCGTTGGAAACTGGTGCTTGCCGCCGTGGCCATGCTCATCGTAGGGGCTTCGTTGTGGTACAGCAACCGCATGGTGGACGGCATCCGCGCCGAGGAACGACGGAAGGTCAAGCTGTGGGCCGAGGCTGTGCAGAACCGGGCGGACCTGGTCAATTACACGGAAACCCTATTTGAACGACTGCGGGAGGAGGAACGGAAGAAGGTCCGTTTATGGGCCGAGGCCATGCTGCGACTCGTGAACAGCACGGATGACGACCTGTCCTTTTATCTCAGCGTGGTGAGCGACAACACCACCGTCCCGGTGATCATCACGGATGCGAAGGGTGATGTGAAATTCCATCGCAATCTGCCGGAGGATATCGCAAGTGATCCCATGCGGTTAAGCGAGGAGGTGAAAAGCATGCAGCGGGAACCCATCGAGATAACTGTTCTGGACCAGAAGCAGTACCTCTATTACAAGGATTCGAAGGTGTTCACGGAGCTTCAGGAAGTGATGGATGGGATCATCCGCTCATTCATTTCGGAGACCGTGATGAGCACCGCGGCCGTACCGGTCATCTACACGGACAGTACGCGCAAGACCATCATTGAGTACAGCAACATCGATGCTGCCACCATGAAGGATAGCTTGGCCATGCAGGACCGATTGGCCGCCATGGAAAAGGCCAATCCACCCATCGCTGTCCAATTGCCAGGCAAGGGAAAGCATTGGATCTTTTACGAAGAATCGCTTGTGATCACGCAGCTCCGCTATTTCCCCTATGTGCAATTGCTCATCCTTGGCCTGTTCCTTCTTGTGGCCTATGCCTTGTTCAGCATCTTCCGGAACGCGGAACAGAACCAGGTTTGGGTGGGAATGGCCAAGGAGACAGCCCACCAATTGGGAACCCCGCTGAGCTCATTGATGGCCTGGATGGAATTATTGCGCACGAAAGGAGTGGACCCGGAAGCATTGAACGAGATGCGCAAGGACGTGGACCGCTTGGAGGTCATTACCGAACGCTTCAGCAAGATCGGATCATCCCCTGACCTGCTCCCGGAAAAATTGTACTACACCTTGCGGGCCACCGTATTGTACCTGAGGCCGAGGTTGCCGGCCCGGGCGACCATCGAAGTGACCACCCCCGAGGATACCGAATTGATGGCCCCCTTGAACCGCGCTTTGTTCAGTTGGGTGATCGAGAACCTGATCCGCAATGCGGTGGACGCGATGGAGGGCCAAGGGTCCTTGACCATCATGATGATCCCTGATGGAACGCATATACATGTCGACATTACTGATACGGGCAAGGGGATACCACCATCGCAGCAACGCACGGTATTCCAGCCGGGCTTTACGACGAAGAAACGTGGTTGGGGGCTTGGTCTCTCACTGAGCAAACGGATCATTGAGCAATACCATGGCGGCAGGATATTCGTCAAGAGTTCCTCCCCCGGCAAAGGCACCACGTTCCGAATTACCTTGGATCGAGCGTGAGGGTCCAGCGAAAGTGCCAACACAACGGATCGGCAGAGGCGGTACCAAAAGGTTGAAGCATGGCCGGTATCTACATCCATATCCCATTCTGTCGCAAGGCATGCACGTATTGTGATTTCCATTTCAGCACGAACATGGGAACAGCAGAACGCGTGTACACCGCGATGCGCCGCGAGTTGGAGCATAGAGCGACCTACTTGAAGGGAGATCCGGTAGGCACCATCTACTTCGGGGGCGGAACACCGAGCCTTGTTCCTCCCGGCCGATTGCAACAGATGCTGGAAAAGATCCACGAATTGTACCCGGTGTCGTCCGAAGCGGAGATCACCTTGGAGGCCAATCCGGATGATGTCACCGTGGAACAGCTTTCCATCTGGAAAGGGTTGGGGATCACGCGGATCAGCGTCGGCATTCAGAGTTTTCGGGAAGATCGACTTCGGTTCATGGGGCGTTCGCATGACGCAGAACGGTCCATAAAAAGCATTGAGGCGATCGCGGCTGCCGGGTTCCGCTCCTGGACGATGGACCTGATCTATGGCTTGCCTGATATGAGCATGGCGGAATGGGATGAGCAACTCACCATAGCGCTCGACCATGGCATGCCGCACCTGAGCGCGTACTGCCTGACCGTGGAGGAACGGACCGCATTGGCGCACCAGGTCCGGAAAGGCTTGGTCACCATGCCGGAGGATGCAATGCAAAGCGCACAGTTCGATCGGCTCATCGATCGCATGGAGCAGGCCGGATTGGTGCAGTATGAGATCAGCAATTTCAGCGTTCCGGGTCATTTTTCGCGTCACAATTCCGCGTATTGGGAAGGAGTTCATTACCTCGGCATCGGGCCTTCCGCGCATTCCTTCAACGGCACGCACCGCCAGTGGAACCGTTCCAACAACGTGATCTATGCCGAAGCCCTGGAGATCGGCAAGGATTGGTGGGAGCAGGAAGAGCTTACCGCAAGGGACCGCACCAACGAGAGGCTCCTTACTGGACTGCGCACGATGGCCGGGGTGGACCTGGATCGGTTGGAGCTGGATGCGCTCGGAATGAACAGCGCTGCGTACAAGAAACATCAGGAGGTCGGTTACCTGACCGTGGAGAACGGTCGGTTACTTTTGACCAGGGCCGGACGCCACTTCGCGGACCGCATTGCTTCCGACCTTTTCGTGACCGATGATCGCTGAGATCACACATCTTGGACACCGGTACCGGGTTGATCTTTCCCAACCGATCGACCTTTCCATTCCCTTGCATGATGGAAGTGACCAGCTTCGGGCCTGGGGGTTGGATCCAGTAACCATGGAACCGGTGGAATACAACGGACAACGCTATTCCGTCAAGGATGGAGCACCGGTGAATTTCAGAACGATCCGTTTCAATCCGCATGGACACGGTACGCATACGGAAAGCGTTGGGCACATTTCTCCGGAAGTACACCCTGTAGGCGGTCTTCTTCCACGCTATTTTTTCCTGGCCCGTTTGGTGAGCATTCTCCCCGAGCAACGGCGGGCACCCGACGGCCGGATGGACCGGATGATCACCCTCGAGCAACTCCGCGGGGCGTTGGATGGCACGCCACCTGAAGCACTGGTGATCCGCACCTTGCCCCTTGAAACGGGCCTGGATCACAAGGACTGGAGCAACAGCAATCCCTGTTACCTGCAAAGCACGGTATGCGGCTGGTTGCGCAGCATCGGGGTGCAGCATCTATTGATCGATGTGCCGAGTGTTGACCGGGAGGAGGATGGTGGGCTTCTTGCATCCCATCACGCCTTCTGGGGCTTTCCGGATACGGTTGATCTGAAGCGCACGATCACGGAGCTGCTGCACGTTCCGGAGCGCATACCGGACGGGCACTACTTGCTGGAACTTCAGGTGGCCAATTTTGTGAATGACGCGGCGCCCAGCAGGCCGGTTCTTTACGCCTTATTAAAATGAACCTGGAAACGTTCCGGTCGCATTGCATGGGCAAACCGGGTTTCAGTGAAGACCTTCCGTTCAGACCTGAGGTGCTCGTGTTCCGGGTTGGTCCGAAGATCTTCGCGTTGATGGATATCGATCGCTTCGAAAGCGTCAATTTGAAATGCGATCCGGAACGGGCGGCGGAGCTACGTGCGCAATACGCAGGGATCATTCCAGGCTACCACATGAACAAACGCCATTGGAACACGGTGATCACGGACGGCAGCGTACCCCATCGGCTTGTCTTGGAGCTTGCGGACCACAGTTATGATCTGGTCCGATCGTCGCTTCCGGCCAAGTTGCGAAAAGAGCTTGTCCAGATAGGCCTCTGATCGTGTGAAGTGACCATGTTGCTCAGCGAATAGCTTTGCGCCACATCAGGACACACATTGGAAATGACCAGGCGACGGATCGGTAGAGCACTGATCGGATACTTCTTCAGAGGTCTGTTGGTCCTCGTGCCGGCCACCCTTACCATCTGGGCCGTTTGGCGCACCCTGGCCTTTCTGGACACCATCATCGAAACGGAGGTTCCGGGGCTGGGGATCCTTATCCTGCTCGCGATCATCACCGGGGCGGGATGGTTGGCGAGCACCTTGCTCTTTCAGCCACTTGCCGATCTGGTGGAGGATCTTCTGCATCGGATACCCTTCCTAAAGACCATGTACAGTGCCCTGAAGGATCTGGTGGAAGCCCTGGTGGGCAACAAGAAGAAGTTCGATCGTCCCGTATTGGTAAAACTCGGTCAGGGCATGGATGTGGAGCGGGCTGGCTTCATCACACAGGAAGATCTCGGCCATCTCGGTGTGACCAAGGATAAAGTGGCTGTTTACATGCCTCATGCCTTTGCCTGGAGCGGCAACCTGATCATCGTTCCGGCCGTGAACGTTACACCCTTGGACGCCCGGGCCACGGATGTGATGAAATTCATCCTGAGCGGCGGCGTTTCAAAGGTGGATGAGGAAAATTGAACGAGCGGCACGGAGCTTGTCGCACCGCGAAGGTCATGACGCACAATTTCATTTGGTCGGTGTCATTCCTGGTCACCATGATTGCAGGCACGCTCCGTGCGCAGGAACAGGTCCAAGCGTCCTCCTTTTCCTTCAGCGATGGGATACACCCGACATTCCGCTGCCAATTCGAGGGAACGGACATGAAATATGTCGAAAGCTGGTGGCGCGACGAATTGAAGGGGATCAGTGCCTCCGTGAGTTCCAAAAAGGAATTGACCGCCTCATCCGTTCTGGTTCCGAGCATATCATCGGACACGCTTCGGATCCAAGTGAAGGTGGAGCAACGGAAAGGCAGTCCGCATACCCTCGCTCACGTAGCGATCAAGAGCACGGCAGGATACGTCGGCCCGGATAGTGAGGCACGCCTCTACGATGCATCGCAGGCATTCGTGGAGCAACGTTCCACAGGATTGCGGCGGCAACTGGCGCAGCAGGAACTGACCGTGGCTGAAAAAGGGTTGAGCGCTCTGCGCAACGCATTGAACGACCTGGAGAGGGAACAGGAGCGCGCGCGATCATCGGTCGAGAAGCAAAAACAACGGGCTGCAGAGGCCGTGGAGGATCAGGAACGCACCCGTCAGCAATTGGATGCAATGAGCGATCCCTTGAAAAAGCAGCAGCGAACAACGGATTCCGATCCGAGCGAGGAGAACATGAAGGACCTGAAGGACCTGCAAAAGGAACATGACCGCATCAGTGGTCGCCACCAGAAAGCGATCGAGGCAGAAACGGGAGCGTTGAAGAAAGTGAGCGAATTGGAGTGGTCCATTCGGCAGAACGAGGAGGACCAGGTCAAGAAGAAGGCCTCCATTGCCGAACAGGAAACGCTTGTGACCGCCTTGCAGGAAAAGCTGGAGCGTATCCGCTGAATTACCGGGCCTAACTTTCCGGCGCTGCCACACTGGGCAGCATATGCTCATACCCTGGAATGGAACGGAGGAATGCTTTACTACTGTTGCACCTGACGGTATTCCTGTGGGGATTCACAGGCATCTTTGGCCGTTTGATCGAGCAACCCGCCGATCAACTCGTTTACCTCCGCACCATAATCGCGATCCTGGGTCTGTTGTTGGCCGGTTGGTGGATGGGATTTCCGGTGATCCCGAACCGGCATGATGTAGGACATCATCTGTTCACCGGTGTCATCATTGCTGCACATTGGTTCACGTTCTATCATGCCATCAAGGTCGGCACGGTATCCGTGGCGGTCGCATGTTTGTCCGCAAGCACGGTCTTCACCGCGCTGATGGAACCGTTATGGAACAAGCAGCGTGTGAAACCGTTCGAGTTGTTGCTCGGGTTTCTGGTCATATTGGCACTGATCCTCATTTTCGGGTTGGAGGTGGAATACAGACTGAGCATACTGGTGGCGACACTTTCCGCTTTGCTCTCAGCATGGTTCACCGTGGTCAACGGCAGGCTTATCAAACGCGATCATGCGGGTCGCATCGGACTCTATGAGTTGATCGGAGCCGCGGGATCGGTGTGTATCTGGCTGGCCGTGGAAGGCAGACTACCACCTCCGCTATGGCACCTTCCGGGAGATCAGATCCTATGGCACCTCCTGCTCGGGCTCGCATGCACATCCTTCGCTTTCGTGGCCGGTATCGCGGTCATGCGTCAGCTCTCGGCATTCACCGTATCCCTGACGGTGAACCTTGAACCGGTTTATAGTATCGTGCTCGCCCTTTTGATCTGGCGCGGTGAGGAACGCCTGCATGCAGGTAGTTACCTCGGTTTTGCCCTGATCCTTGCCTGCCTTTTTGCCAATGGCTGGTTCACCCGTCGATGGGAACGCCGCAATAACCCCGGAACGGTGTTGACCGGATAGTAATGACCTGCGAACATGGAACATGAGAACGCGTTCATCCCCTTGGTCTTCGAACACCGTACTCCTGCGTCCTTGCTGGAACGTGCAAAGGCTTTCAGGGAGCACATGGCGAAGCGGCGTACGGTGCGGCATTTCAGCGATGAGCCGGTGTCCCTCTCAGTGATGGAGGAAATTGTACGGGCGGCTGGAACGGCCCCCAGTGGAGCGCATAAGCAGCCCTGGACCTTTTGCCTCGTGGGTGACCCGGACCTTAAGAGGCGGATCAGGGAAGCGGCGGAGACAGAGGAAAGGATCAACTACGAAAGCCGCATGAGCGAAGAGTGGAAGCAGGACCTTAAACCCTTCGCCACTGATTGGAACAAGCCATTCCTGGAAACCGCACCATGGCTGGTGATCGTGTTCAAGCGCGCTTATGAACTCGATGCGGATGGCAGAAAACACCAGAACTACTACGTTCAAGAGAGCGTAGGGATCGCGACGGGCATGCTCCTATCCGCGGCCCACCAAGCAGGATTGGCCACCCTCACCCACACTCCGAGCCCCATGAATTTTCTTGGCGAGATATTATCGCGACCAGCCAACGAGCGCCCTTTTCTCCTGATCCCCATGGGGTTCCCGGCAAAGGATTGCCTTGTTCCGGACCTTGAGCGCAAGCCACTTTCGGAGATCCTGCGGACCTACCTGTAGATCATGGCTTGCGCATATCGAAAATGTCTTTCCTTTGCAGCCTGTTCAACCAACAACGCACCGACATGTCGGACATCAAGTCAAGGGTCATCGCCATCATCGTGGATAAGCTCGGGGTCGATCAAGCCGAGGTAACACCTGAGGCGAGCTTTACGAACGACCTTGGCGCTGACAGCCTCGATACCGTCGAACTCATCATGGAGTTCGAAAAGGAATTCAACATCGCCATCCCTGACGACCAGGCCGAAAAGATCCAGACCGTGGGTCAGGCTGTGGATTACGTCGAGAAGAACGCGAAGTAAGCCCGGATACCGGGCACCTACCGGATGCAGCTCAGACGCGTCGTAGTTACCGGTATGGGTGCGCTCACTCCCTTGGGCAATACGCTTGATGCGTATTGGAACGGGTTGGTGAGCGGCCTGAGCGGGGCTGCACCCATAACGCGTTTCGATGCCGCAAAATTCAAGACCCGTTTCGCCTGTGAGGTGAAAGGGTTCAATGCGGAGGACTTCATCGATAGGAAGGAGGCGCGTAAGATGGATCCGTACACACAGTTCGCTGTGGTATGCGCGGATGAAGCCATCAAGGACTCCGGCCTGGAACTGGACAAAGAGGACAGGGAGCGCATCGGCGTGATCTGGGGTAGCGGCATCGGCGGTCTGAAAACATTCCAGGACGAGTGCATCGCCTTTGGGAAAGGGGATGGAACACCGCGTTTCAACCCCTTCTTCATCCCGAAGATGATCGCGGACAGTGCTTCCGGCTTGATCAGCATGCGGCACACCCTGCATGGTCCCAGCTATGTTACGGTGAGTGCTTGTGCCTCAGGCAACAATGCACTGATCGATGCCTACAATTACATCCGCTTGGGAACCTGTGTGGCCGTGGTATCAGGGGGAAGCGAAGCAGCGGTATACGAGGCCGGGGTCGGGGGGTTCAATGCGCTGCATGCCATGAGCGTGCGGAACGATGATCCCGCAACGGCCAGCCGTCCTTATGATAAGGACCGGGACGGGTTCGTATTGGGAGAAGGTGGTGCCGCGCTCATCCTGGAGGACCTGGAACATGCTTTGGCGAGAGGTGCGAAGATCTATGCAGAGGTGATCGGGGGTGGCATGAGCAGTGATGCCTATCACATCACCGCACCCCATCCCGAAGGTCTTGGTGCTGAACTGTGCATGAAACATGCGCTTCATGATGCCGGTATTGCTGCGGATGAGATCGACTACATCAACACACATGGGACCAGCACTCCCATTGGCGACCCTCAGGAGGTCAAAGCGATACAGCGCTTGTTCGGTGAACACGCTTATGCATTGAACATCAGTGCCACCAAGAGCATGACGGGGCATTTGCTGGGTGGGGCTGGTGCTGTGGAGGCCGTGGCGACGATCATGGCCGTAAAAACCGATATCGTGCCTCCGACGATCAATCATTTCACGGACGATCCGGAGCTTGACCCCAAGTTGAATTTCACATTCAACAAGGCACAGGAACGCACGGTGAACACCGCTTTGAGCAACACCTTCGGCTTCGGTGGTCACAACACGACCGTGATCTTCCGAAAGTACCGGTAGCTCCCCTTGATCAGGATCCTATTCAGCCGAGCGCGTAACGCCGAGGAGAGGCGGGTGCGGGCGTGGTGTCGGCAGACCTTTCATCTAACTCCTGGCGATCTGCCATTGTACCGGCAGGCGCTGAGGCACAGTAGTGCCGTCCCAGAGGACCGACCCGATATCCCGGACAATGAGCGGCTTGAGTTCCTTGGGGATTCCATCCTGGACTCCATCATCGGGGAAATGCTCTTCAATCGTTACCCGGATAAACCCGAGGGGTTCCTCACCCGGATGCGCAGCAAGTTGGTGAGCCGTGCGCAGCTGAATGCGTTGGCCAAGGATATCGGGATCGTGCGGGTGATGGAGAGTAACGTTGCTCGTACGCATGAGTCCTCGGTCCCGGGGAATGCGCTTGAAGCCCTGATCGGGTCCATCTTTTTGGACAAGGGTTTCGAACGGACGAGAAAGGCGGTGGTGAAGCTTCTCCTGCACCATGTCGACCTGGAAGAAGTGGCCAAGGAGGACAAGGACGGAAAGAGCCGGTTGCTTGAATGGGGCCAGAAGCGCCGGAGGAAAGTGGAATTCGTTATCAGGGAGGAAGGAAGCGGCAGGAACCGGACCTATGTGGCTGAGGTGCTCATTGATAGCAAGGTGCGTGGCACCGGGT
>JAHEFL010000268.1 GCA_024640205.1 Flavobacteriales bacterium
GTGAGCACAGCGGTCGAAGCGATCGACAAGATCAGGGATACCGCATCTTCCCATGACCGGCTTTTCTTTGTTGAGGTAATGGGGCGCGATACCGGCTTCATTGCGCTTTCCTGTGCTGTGGCTTCCGGGGCCGAGTATGTGATGGTGCCTGAAAAACTGCAGGGCATCGACGAACTCGTTACCGCTCTTGGCGAAGCCGCTGATACGAAATCCTCCAGTATCGTTGTAGTGGCGGAGGGTGATGAGGAAGGCGGAGCCTTCGACATTGCGCAAAAAGTGAAGGCACGGACCGAGGGCTTCGACATCCGGGTTACGGTGCTTGGCCACTTGCAGCGTGGGGGTGCACCGACCTGGCAGGACCGCATTCTGGGAAGCCGATTAGGCGTTGCTGCAGTGGATCACGTGCTGGAAGGTGGCAATGGCGTCATGGCCGGTATTGTTGATGGGATGATCACCTTCACTCCGTTCGAGCAAGCCATCAATGGGCGAAAGCCATTGGAGCAGGACCTGTTCCGCGTACTCAAGATCCTGGCTACTTAGGAACTTACGATGCGTTCAACGAATTAGGCAACGCGTCCATGCCAAAGGCCTACCCTGACCATCGTAAGCCTGAATCAGGTATGCACCGAAAGCCATGGCCTCCATGTTCAATGGCCCAGGAAATGGTCGGTCCAGTGCTAACCTTGCCTGACCATCGGTGACCTTTATCCTTCGAACGGCATCCGAATTGCCGATCAGATGGATCACACTGGCCGTGGCATCGAAGTGGATCCGCAGACCATCGCCTTGGGTCGCGTTCTGGATCCCGGTGCTAAGGGAGCACACATCGCCAATCCCGTCGCCCGTGCTATCTGTTTGATCCGGATTGAAATCGTTAGGGCAGTTATCGCAGGCATCACCATATCCATCTCCATCGGTATCCGATTCCGCTGTGGCTCCTGTTGAACCACCTACGCATTCTTGGCACGCATCCAGATAGGCACTTCCTCCTGGAATTCCGGCACAATCCGGAGATAGCTCAGCTGGCACCATGGCCATGGCACCCTGCGACAGGTCGAAGTAGCTCCCACTTGGTACCGTCCGCAAGGCGATAGCACGCACCATCCATTGATCACCCGGATGGATCGGCATGGCTGGATCGCTGAACACCGTGCCTTGCACCGGAAGATCCGTCATCCGGACGGGCACGGACGTTACCGGATCGTAACGATAGAGATGATAACCAAGGACCGATGCTGGCGAAGGGTCCCATGTGAACTCCGCTCCTCCTCCCTGAGCGGCCGAGATGACCAGCTCACCTGGTGGAGCCAGCATCCTCATGCGAAGGCTAGGATCGCCCATCAAAGCCACATGCGTAGCACCGACAGTGGATTGGTAGCCATCCGCGACCGGGGCATATGCTCCCGTGTTGTTCATGGTCGTCAATGCGCTCACGCCGATGGGTTCTCCCATACCCGCATGATGGAGGTACCACGCCGGAATGGCGGCCCAGCAATTGGTCAAGGCCGATCCACTCGCAAGGGCGGCTCGCAGGAAGTTATTCTTGTTGTCCCAATCACCGAAGTAGCTGCCGAACGAGACATTGAACGCTCCGCCATGGGCGAATGGGCCGGCGAAAACCTCTGTGTTCCCCACGTTGTGGGCACCATTGTACGTAAGGACCCCGTTCGTTGTGGCTTGAAGGCCCGGACCCGAGGAATAGGTCAGCAGGTAGCTCTGGTCGTTCACCAACTGATGGAACGGCTGGCCGTAGGGATCGGCTTCGATCACATCCGCAGCACCCACAACGGCCGACATGTTCCGCCACGCAGTTGCTGCGAGAGGGACCGTGGCCCATTGGAAATTGTCGAATACGATGCTGCGTTCCTGTGGAACCCACTGCGCTGTACGATACGCATGGACCTTGTCCAGATATGCCCTCAGCAGCTGGACCTCCGTGCCCGCAAATGCTGGGAGATCGTACATGTCCACCCGTCCCACCTGCAATTCCACTGGTGACGGGAAATTGCTCTGATCGAACTTACCATCGCCCGGTATGTTGTGGTTCTCCGGTCGCGTGGCACCGACGCTGTTCACCGAATTATCCGTCCAGGTCCCGTTCACCTCGGCGTAGTATCCATCGCATGGCCATGCACCCAAGTGCGAGCTATGGCCATCCGGGTTCACGTTTCCCGAATAAGGCACCGGGACATGGCCAATGATGAATATGGCTTTCAGCTGCTCCGGAGCTGCGTTGTAATGGCTTATCACGACGTTACGGACCGTGCTTACCGGATCGGTCCTGGACACATCGGTCCGGTGGATCACCCAGCCATCTCCCCGTAAGTCCTGTTCCAGCCGATCCAACTCGGTGGCTAGCGGCGTTGTTATGGCATTATCCACGAGTAGGAGCATCGTGCCGCGATGATCCACTGCTGGCACCCTTACCCCGGTACTCAAATAGGAGGTGGCATCATTCCCACCGCCGAGCCGCGTGACCCGATATTCATAGCCCACACCCACCGATATGCTGTTATCGACGAACTGAACGGCTGATCCCGGCAACGTGGCGATAGCAGGGCCCCAGCCTGAAGTGCTTGATCGCAGCTTGCGGTGCAACGTGATGGAAGTTGATCCGGTGATCGGTACCCATTGTAATGTGATCGATGGCGGCTGCTCCTGGACCACTGCGCTCAACTGGACCGCAGCTCGTTGAGATAGGGTCTGCCCCGGCAACAGTGAGGGAACACCGAAGACCAGCGACGCGACAAATGCGGTGGAATGAATGGTACGGATCATGATCACACCACTCTTCCGGGATCTCGACATTCACGATCACCGTTCCGTGAGCTATACGGACAAAGGATACCTGAATACCGCGGAAGGAGGCAGACTTCTTATACCGTACCCATCGCGGATAGGTGCAGCATTATCGGCACGGGATGCGATCTAACCGACGGATCAATAAGAATGATCGATGGACCCCTGCCTGGACAGGATCTACAAGCGCAGCACCTGCGCCCTGCCCAGAGGCGTTCCCTGCGCATCCAATACCGTGATGGAATAGGCGCCCGGAGCCATGGACGACATATCGAGGACGGTCGAAAAATCGGTCTTTATCAGCAGATCCCCGAGCATGTCGTGGACCACGATCGTCCAGGCTCCCGGATCATCCAAGGAAATGAAGAGCACGGATCCCGTAGGATTCGGGTGCACTGCCAACAAAGGCAAGGCGGAATGTTCGAAGATACCCACCTCATCACATGCATCACCTACCTGGTTCCCATTGGTATCCGTCTGGTCAGGATTAAAGGTCCAGGGACAATTGTCGCACATGTTCCCTACGCCATCCTCATCGAAATCAAGCTGCAGGGGATCATAGATCGACAC
Source organism: Flavobacteriales bacterium (assembly GCA_024640205.1). GTDB lineage: Bacteria > Bacteroidota > Bacteroidia > Flavobacteriales_F > PHOS-HE28 > PHOS-HE28. The sequence continues at coordinate 3,370 of JAHEFL010000268.1, forward strand.
GCAAACATCGTCGCAATCGAGCACTCCATCGAGGTCCTGGTCCGGGTTCGGCACCTGACCGGTGGAGCCGCCTACGCAATCCCCGCAATCATCTATGAACGCGGTACCGTTCAGCACCCCCGAGCAGTCCAAGAGCATACCCAAGCATATGCATTGGGCGTTCCACGTATCCATCACGCTCAGCGGATCACCATCATCGCATGGTGTGGAGGGTAGGGCATTTCCACCCGGAACGCCAAGACAATCGATCAGCTGGCCCACGCATTGGCAATCCACTGTCCAGGTGTCGTTCCCCGTGCTTGCAAGTCCATCATCGCATGCAGAGCCTGGAAGGTCGTCACCTCCTGCTACGCCCTGGCAATCGATGAGCGAACCGGCACAGGTGCAGGAACCGGTCCATTGGTCCGCTCCCGTCAACGGATCACCGTCATCACAAGGGGTGCCGGGTATGGCATTCCCACCCGGAACTCCGAGACAATCCAACGGTAGTCCGA
>JAHEFL010000269.1 GCA_024640205.1 Flavobacteriales bacterium
TGCGGTGGCCCGGCGTGATCAAGCCGAAGTCGGTCTTCAATGGCATCGTTTCGCACGAAGACTGGATGCCCACGTTTCTAGCGGCCGCCGGCGAGCCGGACATTGTTGAAAAGCTGAAGCAGGGACACCGCGCCAACGATCACCGGGCTGACCGCCGGGACATACAGCGTGACGGTGACGGATGCGTTGATGGATGAGGTGACCCAGGATTTCACGATCATAAATACAACGAACCTGAACCTGGGCAACTACTGGTACCCCGCGCAGGACGGCCATGCGAACTGTCCGGGATCCTGCTGGGGCCAGTTCCGGATCATCGATTCGGACTTTCCGGGCACGCCACCTTATACCTACAGTGAACCTGTGCTCGGGATCGATATTTATGGATTCCCGTATTTCCAGGTGCCTGGTGGGGCATGTGGTGGAACGACCTACCAGGTTACAGTGACCGATGCGCTCGGATGCCAGGGTGTGGTGCAGGTGATCATCGCAGAGCCGCAGTTGGGGCAACCGCCCATGACGGCGAACAATGCCTATGGAGCCTGTACCGGCGAGAACAATGGCTCCGTGACGATCCAGAACGTGTACGATGGCAATTTTTTCGATGCGCCGTATCTGAACATCCTCAATGCCCAGGAGCAGGTGATCAACACGATCTACAACCCCGGCAATTCGGAGACGATCGCGGGCCTTGCTCCAGGGGTCTACTCTGCGAAGCGGGATTGGAACGGCCCTGGGCCCTACACGGCCTATCCCTGTTTTGAAACGCCGGCCATCTTCACCATTCCCGACCTCGGCCCGACCTGCGGTACCCTTAGCGGCAAGGTCTTCATCGACAATTCTCAGGACTGCGTGCAGGATGTCGGCGAGGTGGGCGTTCCCTATCTGGTGCTGGAGGTGCTGCCCGGTCCGCACTATGCGCTCACCAATTCCAACGGTCATTTTGCGATCGCCCTGGCGGACGGATCCTATACGCTGGACCAGCCCACTTCTTCGCTGGTACCTATCTGCCCAGTGAGCCTGCCCACGCCCTTCACCATGAACACCACTCCGGTGGTGATCGACATTGCGGACAGCAGCTCACAGGAATTGGATCTCTTCATCTATGGAGGGGGATCGCCCGCCCATCCGGGATTCGCCACCACGCACTGGTTCCTGGTGGGGAACGCTTCGCCGCAGGTGAGCGGACCGGTCACGGTGAAGGAGGTGCTGGACCCGTCCCTGACATACACCGGCGCGAACCCGGCGCCGGACAACATCGATGGGGATACCCTCTTCTGGTACCTGCCGTCCTTCTCGGCTTATGAGCAGATGACCGTTCAGGTCTTCCTGTCCGTTCCTGTCGGGACACCACTGGGTGCGACGCTCGAGAGCACGGTCATCGCCAGCAACACGCTATCCGAGATCCTGGGCAACAACAGCATGCTGATCCAGCAATTGGTCACGGGCAGTTTCGACCCGAACGACAAACAGGCCTTCACGAGCTCACGATACAGCGCGGAGGAGTACTACCTCGGAACGGACGAGTGGATCGATTACCTGATCCGTTTCCAGAACACGGGAACGGATACCGCCTTCAATGTGGTGGTCACCGACACGCTCGACGCCGACCTGGACATCACCACCTTCCAACAGGGAGTGGCCTCGCACCCCTTCGAAGTGGAGTTCCTGGAAGGGCGCGTGGTGCAGTGGACCTTCGCGAACATCCTGCTGCCGGACAGCAACATCAATGAACCCGCGAGCCATGGACTCGTGGCCTTTCGCATCCGTCCGGTGCTTCCGCTCCTGCCGGGCACTGAGATGAGCAATGCGGCGGACATCTACTTCGACTTCAACGAGCCGGTGCACACCAACGATGCGGTGCTGACCGCCACCATGAGTACGGGCCTGGTCGGGGTCACAGGATCCTCCATGGAGCTGATCCCGAACCCGACGCATGGCCTGCTCACCATCCGCGTGGACGGTGCGGTGCCGGTGACGATGCTGACGGTGCACGATGTAAGTGGAAGGCAGGTGCGCAGCGTTCCATCGGTTCCGGGATCCACGATAACGCTCGACCTGGGTGACCTGCCTAGCGGCGTGTACGCGGTCCGTGCGTTGTGCGCGGATGGCACCGTCCTGCGAGGACAGGTGGTGAAGGTGTAGCGCGGTCGGGTGCGGAGTGCGTGCTAGGCCTTGCTGGTCTTGCGCGCCTTTTTCGTGGGCCGGTCCACCTTCTCAATGCTGCCGTTCTTCTTCCCCATCATGCGGCCCCATTTCGCGATCTCCTCCAGCAGCGGTAAGAGGGTCTTACCATGTGCCGTAAGCGCATACTCCACGCGCGGTGGTACTTCGGGATGGACCTTGCGGCTCACGAACCCGTCCTTTTCCAACTGGCGCAATTGCATGGAAAGCATCTTCTCCGTGATGCCCGGAATGAGTTTGCGCAATTCACTGAAGCGCTTTTTGTCTTTACGGAGATACCAGAGTACGATGGTCTTCCACTTTCCCCCGACCAGGTCCATGGTCACGTCCAGGGCACAGTGGTAGACGCGTCCGTTCAGGTTGATCCGGTATTCGTCGCCGTTGATGATCATGTTGTTCAAAAGTTCTAGTCGTTCCGCACACGGCCCGGGTCCATGAATCCGGCGCTCATGGACGATACTATCCTTGGTGACAGTACTAGTCGAAAGTATAGGGGCCGGTCAACTTTGCAGTGGTAAAGGAACGGAACCAACACGAACGAACATGAAGATCGGAGTATTCGGAACGGGGGTGGTCGGACAGGTCATCGCCGAGAAACTGGACAGCCTGGGCCACGATGTGGTCATGGGCACACGTGATGTGGCGCAGAGCCTGGCCCGCGAGGTGAAGGAGGGTGCTCCGCGTCCATCGCTCAAGGACTATCTCGCCGCGCACCCCAAGATGAAGCTCGCGACCTTCGCGGAGGCTGCTGCGCATGGTGAGGTGATCGTGAACGCCACCAATGGCTTCGGTGCGCTGGAGGTGCTGAAGTTGGCAGGCGAGAAGAACCTGGGCAGCAAGGTGATGCTCGACATCTCCAACCCGCTCGACTTCTCGAAGGGTTTCCCTCCGAGTCTCTCCGTGTGCAACACGGATTCGCTCGGTGAACAGCTGCAACGTGCCTTTCCGCAATTGAAAGTGGTGAAGGGCCTCAACACCTTGACCTGCTTCCTCATGGTGGACCCGCGCCAGCTGCCGGGTGAGCATCACCTCTTCCTATGTGGCAATGACGCCGCTGCGAAAGCCGAGGTCCGTGCCTTGCTGGCTTCCTTCGGCTGGGCGGATGCGGAGATGATCGATCTGGGCGACATCACGAACGCGCGCGGTACGGAACAGCTTCTGCCGCTCTGGGTGCGCCTGTATGGCACTTTCCAGGATGCGATGTTCAACTTCCGTATTGTCCGGAAGGCCGGATAGGGACCCAGATCAATAAGGGGATCAAACTTTCTTTGCGGTCGCGTTTTACCGCGAGCACATGATCCTCATGCGACATACCAGCCTCCTGTTCCTCCTGCTTGTTACTTCGATCTTGAACGCCCAGGGCGTCTGGACCGAACTTGGCGACCACCCCGGTGGACAGCGCTACGCCCAAGCCGGGTTCAACATCAACGGGAAGGGCTACGTCTGCACCGGCTTCGATGGGAGTTCGAACACGGATGCGCTTTGGGAATACGACCCCGCGATGGACTTGTGGACGCAGAAGGCTCCGCTGCCCGGTGGTGCGCGCCAATACGCCAGTGCATTCGCCATTGGTGACACCGGCTACGTCATGTGCGGATGGGACAACACGGTCCCGGTGAACTACAACGACCTTTGGGCCTATTACCCCCAGACGAACACCTGGGAACAAAAGGCTTCG
>JAHEFL010000270.1 GCA_024640205.1 Flavobacteriales bacterium
GCACCGGTGACACCCATCTCCGGGAACGGGCCGATACCGAAGATGAGCATCGGGTCCAGCAGGATGTTGATGCCGTTCGCCACGGCCAGCGCACGCATCGCCATCGCCGCGTCACCCGCACCGCGGTACACCGCATTGTTCACGAAGAGCAGCATGATCACCAGGTTGGTCGCGAACATGATACGGGCGTACTCCGTGCCCACCTCCAACACGCCCGCTTCGGCGCCCATCATCAACAGGATGCGATCCGCGAAAAAGAAACCTGGTAGGGCGATAAGCAGACCGATCACCGTGGCGAGCAGGATCCCCTGCATGGCCGAACGCGAAGCACCCCGGTCATCCTTTTCACCCACGCGACGCGCCACCACGGCCGTCACACCCATGCCCATGCCGAAGGAAAGCGAATAGATGATCATCATCACGCTCTCCGTCAGGCCCACCGTGGCGATGGCATCCACACCGAGGCGGCTTACGAAGAAGGCATCCACGAGCGCGAACACGCTTTCCATGCCCATTTCCAGCACCATGGGAATGCTGAGCAGCACGATGGCACGACGCACCCCGATACCGGTGTAATCCCGGTCCTCTCCTCCGCGGATGGCTTCCCGGACCAGCTTGAAGATGGCGCGTACGTGCACGGTGTATATCACCCGATCTTGGGATCAGGGGCGTCGAAGATCGGCCTTTGTAGCCGCGCGGACCTCACGATGGACTGTTCAAAGCGCAGTGACCAGGTGCGGCAATGCAGCCTCGGTCGGCCGATACCTTCGTCCTCATGTTGCGCTCATCGTCCTTTCTCCTCACTCTGTCCACCGGTATCTGGATGTCCCCGGATGCCATCGCCCAGAACTTCCTGCAACGCGAGCTGCAGAACGATACGATGCCGAACCTGGTGATCAACCCGGGCTTCGAGGAGTATTCACGCGCCTATTGCGGATGGACCCAGGACGTGGAGAAGTTCAACACCAATATGACGGGATGGAGTTCCCCCACGCAGACCACCCCGGACCTGTTCAGCCTGAAGAACGATCCGGATTGTTGGGGACATCCGCAGAAGCACAGCAAGGGATCGCAAAGCATGCGCACCGGCCAGGGCATGGTGGGGATCAAGACCTACGGGAAAGGGGATACGCCTTCCTTCTGGCACGAATACCTGCAAGGCGGCCTGACCGAAGCTTTGGAACCCGGTGTGAAGTACATCGCGGAATGCTGGGTGCTGCGCGCGGTACGCAGCAATGAGGCCAGCAATAACATCGGCATCCTGTTGCTGGATTCCACCATCACCTCCAGGGATTGCCTGCCCTTGTACATCACACCCACCGTGAACGAGGAGGAGGTTATGAAGAAAAAGAGCTGGACCAAGGTGAGCGGTGTGTTCGAGGCCAAGGGTGGTGAGACCGTGGTGCTTATCGGTAATTTCTATGGTGATGAGGTGACGGAACACCAACGCATGCCGGAGGGTGAGCGGGGGGCCTACTACTACGTGGAAGATGTGAGCGTAAGGGTGGCGCCTCCCGGCATGGCCCTGAGCCCGGCCCCGAAGAAGAGCGTACCGCCGCCACCGCGTGAAGTGCCCGTGCAACATGCGAGTTCCAAGGAAGTGGAGATACACGCCATCGAACCGGAAGTAGGCACGCGGGTGCGCCTGGATAATGTGCAATTCGAATTCGACCGCTCCACCTTGCTACCCGGCTACGAGAAGGAGCTGGATGGATTGGTGGACCTGATGACGGACTTCCCCTTCATGCGCGTGGAGATCGAGGGCCATACCGATGACCAGGGCAGCGATGCGTACAACGACAAGCTCAGCGATGAGCGAGCGAAAGCCGTGGCGGACCACCTGCTGAAGAAAAAGGTGGACAAGGAGCGGATCACATGGAAGGGCTATGGCAAGCACCAGCCCTTGGTGCCCAATACCAGCGAGGAGAACCGGGCCCTGAACCGTCGCGTGGAATTCCGCATCCTGGAGCGGTAACACGGCCACATAAAAAGAGAGCGACCCACTTACATGGACCGCTCTCCTTCCGCACGGTGCGGAAACGTTCGCCCTCGTTCAGGGCTTCACCTCCTCAGGCGTGTGCGTGCTGTTCGTCCAGGATGCTCCTGGCCAGATCAAGGATCCGGGTATCGTCCAGCGCCACCACACCACCATCGGGGCCTTCCTCGATGTGAACGCCCATGGGCTTACCGTTCGGATGGCTGTAGCCACCGAAATAGTTCCACACCGTCTCCACGTTCAATTCCAATTGCTTCGCGATGCGGTGGATGCTCCCATCGGGCAGGGTGTCCTTGATCCGCCGCAACTCGTTGAAGGTGATGTTCATGATGGGAAGAGGATTTTGGATTGGTGCCGATGAAGGTAACACCGAAAAAGGCGGATCCCAAATGCGATCGGCATGGTCCATGATGGCGCTCGCTATCTTTCCGGCCATGCTGCGATACGCCGCTTCGATCCTGCTCTGCACGCTAGTACCGGCAGGGCTTGCAGCGCAGCAGTACGACCTCAGCACCTTCTCGTTGGAACAGGGCCTTCCCAGCGCCTCGGTGAATGCATTTTGCGAGGACAGCGAAGGCTACCTATGGGTGGCCACGGAAGAGGGTGTCGCCCGCAGCGATGGCTCCCACTTCGAGACCTTGGACCGCACCGCAGGTCTCCCCTGCGACGATGTGACCGCGATCCATACTGCCCGTGATGGGACCGTATGGCTCGGATGCCGTGACGGGTCCATCGCACGTTGGCACATGGGGACCGCAACACCGATCCCCGGAACGGATGCCTTACCGAAAGCGGCCATCCGCGCATTTGCTGAGGATGCGGAAGGGATCATGCATGCCGCGTCGCTCGGCAACGGTGTGTTGCGGATCACAGACCAGGGGGTGAGCACCATGGGGCGGAGCATTGGCCTTGAGGAGACCCGTGTGAACAGCCTCGTGAGGGATGTTCGAGGGCAGCTCATCGCCGGGACGGACAGCGGCTTGTACGCAATGGATACGGATCGCTGGAGCCGCATACGGATGGGCTCCGGTGAGCAGCAGGTCCTTTCGCTGCATGCTGACTCCATCGGCCTGCTCGTGGGCACCTCGAACGGATACCTGGAACTCGATACCGAACTGTCCCCCCTCCCCGCCCGGGAGCGGTTCACGGGCTATTTCCCCATCGCCTTGCCGACCCCGTACATCATGGCCATCATGCGGGCCCGCAACGGGGATATCTGGATGGGTACACCGGCCGGCCTCGTGCGCCTCGGCAAGCGTGGTGGGCAACCGCGCCTTACGGTCATGGGCGAAGCGAACGGACTGGGCCATGAAGTGGTACGCTGCCTGCACCAGGACCGTTCCGGTGCGATCTGGGCGGGGACCAGCTTCGGTGGTGCCACCAAGTTCATCAGCGATGCCATCCTCTTTTTCACCGACCGGGACGGCTTGCGATCCAAGATCGTGAGCGACATCCTGCGAACCCCGGAGGGACTGCTATGGATGGCTACCGTGGGGGGAGGCGTAGCGCGTTGGGATGGTGAGCGGATACGCAACTACGGCAGTGCCGAAGGACTGGAGGACCCGCTCGTACTCACGCTGATCGATGACCGGCAAGGGCGCATGCTGGCGGGAACTGCAACGGGAGGATTGTTCCAATTGGTCGGGGAACGCTTCACCGCGCTGGCACCGCCCAAGGCACCTGTTACCACGCGGCTGTTCGCCCTGCGGCGCGATGACCAGGGGCGGGTCTGGGCGGGTACCGCGAACGGCTTGTGGGTCGATGCCGGTGATGGCAACTACACCCGCATAGGTCTTGCGGACCTGTTGGTGAACGATGTTCAACCCGGAACGGACACCGTGTGGGCGGCCACCTCGCAGGGGC
>JAHEFL010000271.1 GCA_024640205.1 Flavobacteriales bacterium
GGCACGAACGTCCACTTCGTACACGAGCCCAAGCGTGACCGCAAACTGCTGCTACAGCGCAAGGAGCTGGACAAGCTGAAGAAGAAGCTGAAGGACCAGGGGATGACCATCGTACCGGTGCGCCTCTTCGTGGCGACCAACGGCTTCGCCAAATTGGAGATCTCCCTGGCCAAGGGGAAGAAGACCTTCGACAAGCGCGAGAGCCTGAAGGAGAAGGACGTGAAGCGGGACATGGAACGCGAGCAGTGATGAGCTGGCGCACACACCTGGCCCGGCACAGCGACAGCATTTTCCCCAGCGTGGCATGGGTCCGCTGGACGGCGATGGCGCTGCTGGCCCTGGCCGCCGGGCTACGCCTCTGGCACCTGGAGGACCAGCCCTACACGCACGATGAGCTGAGCGGACTGATCCGCACGGGCTACGACAGCTTCGGTGAGCTGATGCGCCTGGGCGTGTCCGTGGATGCCCACCCGCCCGCCACGGCCGTGCTCCTGCACTATTGGACGATGCTGTTCGGCTATGGCGAGGCCGTGGTGAAACTCCCCTTCCTCCTCCTTTCCATCGTTGCGCTTTTCCTGCTCTACCGCACGGCCCTGGCCTGGACCAATGAGACCGTGGCCTTGCTCACCCTGGCCTACCTGGCCACCCTGCAATACACAGTGCTCTACGCGCAGATCGCCCGACCTTATGCCTTGGGCTTTTTCACCGCCGCCCTGCTCGTGGACCAATGGACGCGCTACCTGGCGCAGGGTCCGAATGCCCGGCGCGCCCTAATCGGCACCGCCATCGGCTTCCTGCTGTGTGCCTACACCCACCATTTCTCCATGCTCTTTGCCACCCTGGTGGCCGTGACCGGCTTGTTCCTCTGCGCTCCTGCGCAACGGAAGGGCTACCTGCTGGCATGCGGTGCTGCGGTGTTGCTCTACGCACCCTACCTGCCGATCTTCTTCCAGCAGCTGGGCTACGGTGGCGTGGGGCAATGGCTGGCCGCGCCGGATGCGTTTTGGCTGCAGGACCATCTGTGGTGGGCTATGGAGTTCCTGCTTCCCCTGGCCCTGCTCACCGGCCTGCTGATCGGGGCTTCCCTGGTGTTCCGCTTCATCGAACGCCCCGGCGCGGGTCTCCTGCCCTGGCTCGGCCTGCTGTGGTGGGCCGTGCTGTTGGGCGTGGGAATGGGCTATTCCGTGTGGGTGGATCCGGTGCTCCAATATTCGGTGCTGCTCTTCCCCTTTCCCTTCCTGCTCATCGCCCTGTTCCACGGCCTCCCACCCTTGCGCCCCGGCCTGCTCATACCGCTGAGCCTGGGTGTTGCAGGGCTGGGCATCCTGGGGCTGGTGGAGGTGCGCAAGCACTACGAGGTGTTCAGCGTGTCGAAGTACGAGGCCATCGTGCGGAACGGGATGGAGGCCCTGGCACAATACGGCACGGAGGGAGCTGCCGTGCTGATCGATGCACCGGAGGACGTGATCCGGTTCCAACTGGAACTAATGGGTGTCGATCCGTCCGAGCTGCCGTACATCCAACTGCGTGATGCAGGGTACTCCCCGAAGCGCTTGGACAGTCTGCTGGGTACGCTGGAGGGCCGAGTGATCGCGTATGGCGAGAGCAACGGGGCTTCGCCGGAGCAGGTGGCGCGCATCCAGGATCGCTTCCCGCACATGCTGCACCGACAGGATGTGCTGGAGGGGCAGCTCTACCGCTTTGCCATGCAAGGCGAGGCAAGGACCGTGGCGGACCACCGCACCCTCACCCAGCTTCGTCCCGATGCGGCGGTACCTGTGGGTTGGAAGCTGCATGAGGACCTGCCCTTGCGCCTGGACAGCGCCCGGAACCTACCATACTGGGACTATGGTTCCCGCGATTTCGGCATCCTCCTTCACCTGCGCCTGGATAGCATGACGACCGCCCCGCATGACCTGTTCGAAGTGAGCGCGGACCTCCTGCCGGGAAGCGACACGCGGGATGTGGGCCTCGTGGTGGAGCTGGTGCAGGGGGATAGCACGGTATTCTATCGCACGGACGAGCTGGAACGCGCCGCCGTGAAGGATGGCAGGGCGCGGCTGGTGGTGGCCACGCGCATGAGCGACGCCAAATGGCGCTCGGGGCCCATCGAACTGAAGGCGTACCTGTACAACAGGGCGCAGAAGCCGCTGGCGGTGTTGGGCATGGCCCTCAACCTGCGCGACGGCAACCCCTGGCGCCATGGCCTCTTCGAGGACCTGAGCGCACCGAACCTGCACCCCTGAAAAGCGAAGAGGCCCGACGAGCGGGCCTCTCCGTTACTGCGCAACGAGGGATCAGAATTTGGCCGTGAGACCGAGTGCGAGTGTTTGCTTCAACTGGGTTACGGGGCCCACCTTGAAGGTGTCGTCCTCCTGTCTTTGAAGGATATCGATATCGTCGTCGTAGATCACGATCGTGTTCAGGGTGGCGGCGAACCATTCGTTCACCTTGAAGGTGAAGAGCATCTCCCAGTTCACGTCGATGTTCTCCGGGTTCTTCAGGTAATTGCTGAAGAGTTCGAGGCGGGTGAGAAAGGTGATGTTCTCCGCTATGGGTGCGGTGTAGAAGATGTTGGCGTAGGCTCCCATCTGGAACAGGCTGTTCTCCCCGGCCTTCACCCCGTACAGCACCGCATCCTCGTCCCCATAGTACAGATCCTGATCGGTGACGAAGGTGGTCTTGGTCATCAGCGGGGACAGGTAGGCGCTGAAGTTGTCCTTCGGCTTGTAATCGAAGCCCAGACCCAACAGGATGTAGCCTGGAGCAAGTAAGTTGGAGATCTTCAGCGAATCGACATCCTTGTCGAATCCCTCCGTGAACTGGGTGCGGAATTGGAATAGTAGGCTGGCGTACCAAGGCCCGCCGATCTCGTGACCCAGACGTGAGTTCAATTCCAATCGATCATCCGTCTTGCGGCTTTTCTTGTTCTCCTCGGCAATGGTACCATAGGCCAGGATGAGGTTGTTGTCCCAGGCCCATTTGTTCTTGCGCTTGTTGGCGAACACGTTCAACTGGCCCAGGCCGGAGATGGAACTCGATCCGCCCGCCGCCCAATTCACCAACTGCACTTGGCTGAAGTTGAGCTGGAACACCCCGCCGGTCGTCCAGATCTTGGTGGTGTCGATGTTCGCTTCGGCCGCCTCCTTGGCCTTCTTCACAGCCTCCCTATCATCCGCATTCAGGTCCTCTTGTGCTTGTGAGGTCGTCACCATGAAGAGTGCGCAACACATGAAAAGCAGGGCTCGGGTAAGGGTCTTGTTCATGGGTACATCAGTTAGTTGGTAGCGAGCAGCCGCAGCGCTTATCACAATTCGCCCGGACTGAATTCCTGGTTGGTGAAAATTACTTTTTCCGGGACTTTGATCCGTATGAAGGGATAGCCGCAATCGCGGTGGCAACTGTTACACGTGTTCACCAGCAATTCCGCTTCGGCGTGCATGGCTGCAACACCTTCCTCTTTCAATTTGTTCTCCAGGGCTTCCACGACCTTCGTTCCGTAGGCACCCATTTTCGCTGAGATGTCCATGCCTTCATCCACCAGCTTCGCATCCACGACCTCCTCCATGGCTTCCTCCAACTCGTGGAGGTAGAACCCTGCCAGCTCCGCATTGTCGGCCTCACCAGCGGCCCACAGTTTTTCGTGGAACCGTTGGATGCGCCCCATGGACACGGCCAGCTCGAACCCGTGTTCTTCCTCCTCCTGGGTCACCTCGACAGGGGCTTCCTCGATGGCCTTTTCAAGGGATGAAAGCCGCATGTAGAGGTATACCGAAGCAAGCACAGCAACGATCGCGAGGGGGGTGGCTAGGCGCATATGGAGAAGCAAAAACCCCGACGGATCGGGG
>JAHEFL010000272.1 GCA_024640205.1 Flavobacteriales bacterium
AACGCTTGAACTTCTCCATAAGTAATGCTGTACCACCTCTTCGAAGCGATAGGCTACAGTGTTCCCGGATCCGGGGTGTTCAGCTACATCTCCTTCCGCGCGGCAATGGCCGTGTTCTTCTCGCTCCTGATATCGCTCTTCTTCGGCCGATCCATCATCGGCAAGCTCCGTAGGATGCAGATCGGGGAATCGGTCCGTGATCTTGGACTGGAAGGCCAGATGAGCAAGCAGGGTACGCCGACCATGGGCGGGCTCATCATCATTGCCGCCACCATCATACCAACACTGCTCTTCGCCAAGCTTGATAACATCTACATCATCCTGCTTTTGGTCAGTACCGTGTGGCTCGGCGTCATCGGCTTCATCGATGACTATATCAAGGTCTTCAAGAAGGACAAGCGTGGCTTGGCAGGCAAGTTCAAAGTGGTCGGACAGGTCGGTCTGGGCCTGATCGTGGGATCAACGGTCTACTTCCACCCTGAGATAAGAACGCGCGTGGAGGTGCCTGCGGTGCTGGCAGAGCAACTCGATCCGTCGGAGATCACTTCGATCACCGACGACAGTGGTGATGTGCACTACATGCTGAACCGCAAGCTGCCGAACACGACCATTCCCTTCATCAAGGATAACGAGTTCAACTATTCCTCCATCCCCGGGATATTCGGTAAGGAAGCACGCAGGTACACCTGGATCGTGTATTTGTTGGTGGTCATCTTCATCATCACAGCGGTCAGCAACGGCGCGAACATGACCGACGGCCTTGATGGCCTGGCAACGGGCACGTCCGCGATCATGGTGCTGGCGCTAGGTGTGCTGGCCTACATCAGCGGTAACATCATTTTCTCGAACTACCTGGACATCATGTACATCCCGGGCATCGGTGAACTGGCCGTGTTCATCGGCGCGCTCATCGGGGCCTGTATCGGATTTCTCTGGTACAATGCGTATCCGGCACAGGTATTCATGGGTGATACGGGCAGCCTCGCGCTCGGTGGCATCATTGCCACACTGGCGATCCTGGTCCGGAAGGAACTTCTGATCCCCGTACTCTGCGGCGTCTTCCTGGCGGAGAACCTGAGCGTGGTGATGCAGGTCTCCTACTTCAAGTACACGAAGAGGAAGTACGGCGAGGGCAGGAGGATCTTCCGTATGGCCCCGCTTCATCACCACTACCAGAAACTCGGCATCCACGAGAGCAAGATCGTATCGCGCTTCTGGATCGTCGGGATCATGCTGGCCGTGCTTTCCATCGTAACCCTGAAACTAAGATGACGAAGTTGGTCATACTTGGTGCACAGGAAAGCGGCGTGGGTGCGGCCAGGCTCGCACTGCAACGCGGCTACGATGTTTTCGTGAGCGATGCAGGGGTGATCAAGGCGAGCTATCGGGATCAACTCATGGCCATTGGTGTTGAGTTCGAGGAAGGTGGGCACAGTGCATCACGTGTACTTGCGGCGGATGAGATCGTGAAGAGCCCGGGCATTCCGGATACAGCCTCGCTGGTCGTGGCAGCCAGGGAACAGGACATCCCGGTCATCAGCGAGATCGAATTGGCCTATCGCTATTGCAAGGGAACGATCGTGGCCATCACCGGTAGCAACGGGAAAACGACCACGACGCTTCTCACCCACCACATCATGGCCAAGGCGGGCCTGGATGTGGCCGTCGGTGGCAATGTGGGCAACAGTTTCGCGGCATTGGTCGCTGAGCGCGACCATGCTTACTACGTGCTTGAGGTAAGCAGTTTCCAGCTCGATGGCGTTCGGGATTTCCATCCCCATATCGCCATGCTGTTGAACATCACGCCGGACCATCTCGACCGCTACGACCATCGCATGGAGCGATACGTGGCCAGCAAATTCCGCATCGGGATGAACCAGGGACATCAGGATCACTTCATCCACTGCGCGGATGATCCGGTGATCGCGGAAGGCTTATCCCATCATCCCATCAAGGCACAGCGCTGGCCTTTTTCCATCGAACGAACGGTGCCGCTCGGCGCCCATCTCAAGGACGAACACATACTCATCACCACAAACCGATCCACATTCACCATGTCCATCATAGAACTCGCCCTGCAGGGAAAACACAACGTGTACAATTCCATGGCGGCCGGTATTGCCACCCGCGTCCTGGACCTGCGCAAGGAGGTCGTTCGTGAAAGTCTCAGTGACTTCCAGAACGTGGAACACAGGCTGGAGCACGTGGCCATCGTTCATGGTGTCGAGTTCATCAATGACTCCAAGGCGACCAACGTCAATTCAACGTGGTATGCGTTGGAAAGCATGGACAAGCCGGTGATCTGGGTCGCAGGCGGACAGGACAAAGGCAACGATTACAAGGCGCTACAGGATCTCGTGCGCAACAAGGTCAAGGCGATCATCTGCCTCGGAGTGGATAATGAGAAGTTGCATAAAGCGTTCGGTGATCTGGGGATCCCGATGAGCGATGCATCAAGTGCAGAGCAGGCGGTCAGGGCCGCGTTCGATCAGGCGGAAGCAGGGGATGTGGTATTGCTGAGTCCGGCTTGTGCAAGCTTCGACCTGTTCGAGGATTACAATGACCGCGGTCGTCGGTTCAAGGCAGCTGTGAAGGGACTTTGAGATCAAAGCGTACCATGAGCAAGGATAACAACCCCCTAAATGCCCCGATGCGGATCGTGGGTGGACAGCTGTTGGAGGCGCGCAGGACTTCGCTGGCCGGACAGGCTTCGGCACCGCATCGCCTGGAGCCGGTCGCTTCCATCGAGGATGTCCTCTTCATCAACGATTCCCGCTCCACCTTCCTCGATTCCACCTTGGAGGCATTCTCTGCGTTGGATCAGCGGGTGATCTGGATCTGTGGCACATGGAACGAGGATATGACCGAAGGACATGTGCAGCAATTGCTGCAGGAGCGAGTGTCAGCGGTGGTCCTGTTCGGCATTGATGGAAGTACGATCGACCCGATGCCGGCCAGTGGTGTCTTCGTGGCTGACGATGTGCGGGTAGCGGTATTCCTGGCCAGGGAACTGGCTCGGCCCGGGGAGGTGGTGCTGTTCAGCCCGGCCTGCCCGAGCGGGAACGGATATGCGAATTACGAGGAGCGTGGAGCCGAATTCAAACGCGCCGTACGCGACCTCTGAACTTGATATGAACGGATCAACAAATAACCGGTGACCTCCCTGCTGAACAAACTGCGCGGCGATCGCGTGATCTGGATGACGGCCCTTTTCCTGGGCTTGATCAGCCTGCTCGCCGTGTACAGTTCGATCAGCTCCCTCGCATTCAAGCGCGAGGGTGGAAGCACCTTGCATTTCCTGTTCAAGCACGGCCTTATGTTGGCCACGGGCGGGGTCATCATGTACTATGCCTCCCGAGTGAAGCACGGCATCTATTCACGCCTTTCACAATTGCTTATCGGTGTCACCGCTGCCTTATTGCTCGTTACGCTTTTACTCGGCTCCAATATCAATGACGCGAGCCGCTGGATCACCATTCCCATCATTGGCCAATCCTTCCAAACGAGCGACCTGGCGAAGGTGGTGCTGGTGGTTTACCTGGCCCGTGTACTGTCCAAGCAACATGGCCAGGAATGGACATTGCGCGATGTGCTCATGAAATTGATGGTACCGGTGGGCGTCATCTGCGGACTTATTCTTCCCGCCAATTTCTCAACCGCCGCAGTGCTCTTCACGGTTTGCTTCATCGTGATGTTCGTCGGTGAGGTACCCATCAAGCACATGGTGATGATCGCCGGTGCGGCCGTGTTGGCGTTCGTGTTGCTCCTTTTCATCGCCAAGAGTTTCCCCGGCCTTCTACCCAGGTTGGATACGTGGGTCACCCGTTTCGAGAGCTTCGGTACC
>JAHEFL010000273.1 GCA_024640205.1 Flavobacteriales bacterium
CACGTCCTGCGCCACGTCCACAAGACGACGGGTCAGGTAACCGGCATCGGCCGTCTTCAGTGCCGTATCCGCAAGACCTTTACGCGCACCGTGGGTGGAGATGAAGTACTCCAGCACGGTCAGGCCTTCCTTGAAGTTCGACAGGATCGGGTTCTCGATGATGTCCTGTCCACCACCGGCGCCGCTCTTCTGCGGTTTCGCCATCAGGCCCCTCATCCCGCTGAGCTGACGGATCTGCTCCTTGGAACCACGGGCTCCGGAATCCATCATCATATAGATGGAGTTGAAGCCTTGCTTGTCGTTCTTGATATGCTCCATCAAGGTGAAGGTCACCTTGCTGTTGGTATGTGTCCAGATATCGATCGTCTGGTTGTACCGCTCATTGTTGGTGATGAGACCCATGTTATAGTTCCCGGTCACCTCATCCACCTCGGCCTGGGCAGCTTTCACCAGCTTCTCCTTGGCGGCCGGAATGACCACATCATCCAGGTTGAAGCTCAATCCACCGCGGTACGCTGCCATGAAGCCCAGGTCCTTGATGTCATCGAGGAACTGCGCAGCACGCGCCACGCCAGCCTCCTTCAATACACGACCGATGATGTCACGCAGGGCCTTCTTGGTCAGCACTTCATTGATGAAACCTACCTCATTCGGGACCACCTCATTGAACAGGGTACGCCCACAAGTGGTCTCGATCATCTGGCGTTTGCCATCGACACCGACCCAACGCAGCTTGATCCACGTATGCAGATCCAACCGGCGCTCATTGTACGCGATGATCACCTCTTCCGGGCTGTAGAAGGTCATCCCTTCACCCTTCATGGCACGCTCCTCATCGGTCTTGCGTCCCTTTGTGATATAATACAGTCCAAGCACCATGTCCTGGCTGGGGACCGCGATGGGCGCACCGTTGGCCGGGTTCAGGATGTTATGGCTGGCGAGCATCAACAGCTGCGCCTCCAGGATGGCGGCGTTGCCCAGCGGGACGTGAACCGCCATCTGGTCACCGTCGAAGTCAGCGTTGAAGGCCGTACAGACCAAGGGGTGAAGCTGAATGGCCTTACCCTCGATCAACTTGGGCTGGAAGGCCTGGATACCCAGACGGTGCAGCGTCGGTGCACGGTTCAACAGCACCGGGTGACCCTTCAGTACGTTCTCGAGGATGTCCCACACCACGGGTTCCTTCTTGTCCACGATCTTTTTCGCGCTCTTCACCGTCTTCACGATACCGCGCTCGATGAGCTTGCGGATGATGAACGGCTTGAAGAGTTCCGCGGCCATGTCCTTGGGCAGACCGCACTCATGCAGTTTCAGTTCAGGTCCCACGACGATGACGGAACGCGCGCTGTAATCCACACGCTTACCCAGAAGGTTCTGGCGGAAGCGGCCCTGTTTACCCTTGAGCGAATCACTCAGTGACTTGAGGGGACGGTTGCTTTCGCTCTTTACCGCACTACTCTTCCGGCTGTTGTCGAAAAGGCTGTCAACTGCCTCCTGCAACATCCGCTTTTCGTTACGCAGGATCACCTCCGGAGCCTTGATCTCCATCAACCGCTTCAGGCGATTGTTACGGATGATCACACGTCGGTAGAGGTCGTTCAGGTCACTGGTGGCGAAACGTCCACCATCCAACGGCACGAGGGGCCGCAGCTCCGGTGGAATGACCGGCACCACCTTGATGATCATCCATTCCGGGTGGTTCTCCCGTCGGCTGTTCGCCTCACGGAATGCTTCCACCACATTGAGTCGCTTCAGGGCCTCGTTCTTGCGCTGTTGGCTGGTCTCGGTGTTCGCCTTGTGCCGAAGGTCATAGCTAAGGCCGTCCAGGTCAAGACGCTTCAGGAGGTCATGGAGGGCCTCCGCACCCATCTTCGCAATGAACTTGTTGGGGTCGGTGTCGTCCAGGTACTGGTTCTCCTTACCCAAGGCTTCGAGGATGTCCAGGTATTCTTCCTCCGTCAGGTAGTCCAGGTACTGAACCGCCTCACCTTCCTTGTTCACCGCATTACCTGGCTGGATCACCACGTACCTCTCGTAGTAAATGATCTGGTCCAATTTCTTCGTGGGCAAGCCCAGCAGGTAGCCGATCTTGTTAGGCAGGCTGCGGAAATACCAGATGTGCGCCACAGGCACAACCAACTGGATGTGACCCATGCGCTCGCGACGCACTTTCTTCTCGGTCACCTCCACACCACAACGATCACATACGATCCCCTTGTAACGGATACGCTTGTACTTGCCGCAGTGGCACTCGAAATCCTTCACCGGCCCGAAGATCCGTTCGCAGAACAAGCCATCGCGCTCCGGCTTGTACGTGCGGTAATTGATCGTTTCGGGCTTGATCACCTCCCCGTGGCTACGCTCCAGGATCAATTCCGGGCTTGCCAGGCTGATGACGATCTTATTGAAGTTGCTGTTAAGCTTTACTTCCTTCTTCATGTTCTCGTGTTGCTTACCTCCGTTGAACGTTCAGTTGCCTTGGCCAATGATCACTCGAGCGAAACGTTAAGTGCCAATCCACGCAATTCGTGGAGCAACACGTTGAACGATTCAGGAATTCCCGGTGCTGGCAGGGGTTCGCCCTTCACCACCGACTCGTAGGCCTTGGCACGGCCCAACACATCATCACTCTTTACCGTCAGGATCTCCTGCAGGATATGGGAGGCACCGAACGCCTCCAATGCCCACACCTCCATTTCCCCGAAACGCTGGCCACCGAACTGGGCCTTACCACCGAGCGGTTGTTGCGTAATGAGGCTATATGGTCCGATGGAGCGGGCGTGCATCTTGTCATCGACCATGTGTGCCAGCTTGATCATGTAGATCACACCGACCGTTGCTGGTTGATCGAAGCGCTCACCACTGCTACCGTCGTACAGATAGGTCTTACCGTTACGAGGAACGCCGGCCTCGTCCGTTTCGGCGTCGATCTGCTCATGCGTGGCACCATCGAAGATCGGAGTGGCATACTTCCTACCCAGGCGCTTACCTGCCCAGCCAAGGACGGTCTCATAGATCTGACCCAGGTTCATCCGGCTTGGTACGCCCAAGGGGTTCAGGACAATGTCCACAGGGGTACCATCCTCCAGGAAGGGCATGTCCGCATCGCGCACGATCTTGGCCACGATACCCTTGTTACCGTGACGTCCGGCCATTTTATCGCCCACCTTCAGCTTGCGCTTGGCAGCCACGTACACCTTGGCCAGTTTGATGATACCTGCCGGCAATTCATCACCGATGCTCACCTGGAATTTCTTCCGCTTGAACACACCACTCACATCATTGTATCGGATGTTGTAGTTATGGATGAGCTGGCGCACCAGTTCATTCGTCTTCTTCTCGGTGGTCCATTCCGTCGGATCCACGGTGATGAAATCGACGTTCTGGAGGACCTTGGCGGAGAATTTCACGCCTTTCTTGATCTGTTCCTCCTTGTACTTGTTGAAGACACCGGCAGAATTCTGACCTCCCACGAGGTTCATCATCTTATCGATGAGCTCGGTCTTGAGATCGCCCAGTTCCTTCTCGAATTCCTTGTCGATCTGCTCCAGGATGGCCTTCTCATTGGTCTTGGACTTCTTGTCCTTCACCGCCCGTGCAAAGAGCTTCTTGTCGATCACCACACCCTTGGTGCTGGGCGGTGCTTTCAACGAAGCATCCTTGACATCCCCTGCCTTGTCCCCGAATATGGCACGCAAGAGCTTCTCTTCCGGGCTGGGGTCGGTCTCCCCTTTGGGGGTGATCTTGCCGATGAGGATGTCCCCCTCGTTGATCTCCGCACCGATCCGGATCAAACCGTTCTCATCGAGGTCCTTGGTGGCTTCCTCTGAAACGTTCGG
>JAHEFL010000274.1 GCA_024640205.1 Flavobacteriales bacterium
GTGTGACCCCACTGCCGAGCGAATTGATAAGAGCCGCGGGGGGGTCGTCGCTGCAGAGTGTAAGGTTCCCGTTCGAACCAGCGTTGGGTGCCGTAACGAGGTTGATGGTCAGTGTGGCGACCGAATCAGGGCAGGGTGCCGGACCGCTGACGGTGTATGTCCATACCCCCCCTATATCCACTGCTGGATCGAAGGTCGAAGGGTGAACGCCACCACCCGGGGCCGTCCAAACACCACCCGTTTGGGGCGAGCCTCCCAGTCGTGTACGCATGTTGAAAGGAGCCTCGTTGGTACACACCGAGGTCGTCGCACTGACGCCAGCATTGGGACCCGTGATGATGTTCGCCGTCCAGCCAGCAGCTGTACCTGACGCATTGCTTACCCAATGAAAGGTGAGACAACCACTGGCATCAGTGGAAGTATAGGTCTGGCCTGCCAGGGATGTTCCGCTGGTCCCGGCCACGAGCACTGGAGAAGCCGTTGAAGGGCCATTATGGATCCGAAGCGTATCCCCGGTACCAGCGGCAATGGCCCATTGCGAGAACGATACCGAGGTGAAAGGGCCCGATCCCGCCCCGCCGGCGGGACATAAAACGACCGTGATATTCTCACTGTTGCCATATGGGCCAGCCGCACCACCACTATCATAGAAACGTCCGGAACAGGAGGCGAAGGACGCACCGTCCGTGGCAATGAACGTTTGCGCCGATAGAATGGCAGGCATCAACAGCACGCACCACCCAAAAAACCAGGAGTGCAGGCGCCGAAGTTCGATGAAAGCCAATGAATCCTGTCGCACGATCATTCTACTTCTTCCCGGCCAAAGGGCCTGCAATTTAAGGGCATCTATCCCCCTTGTCACACGATGCACATATCAACACGTACCAGCATTCGACGATCGAGCTTATCCGATCGACAGGAATAAAGACCGCCAATAACCTTTCAATGCCCTGCGAAAGCAGACGGTTCCCGGACCCTCGGGTTGCCCGCGCTACGGGGCTTCCGGTGCAGGTCGTACCGGTTTGGCGATGGTGATCGCAAGCATCACCTCATGTGTTCCAGTGCTGTAATTCTGGAGGTTCGAGGTGATGATATCATAGGAATATCCGAACTGGAAACTCTGTTTCAACCAATATCCTACCATGGCGCACCAAGCGTCATTCGTGCGATACGATGCCCCGATCCACATGGCATCCTTATACCGGATAGTGGCCGTGATATCGACCTTGGGAGGTACTGGATCGACATATTTCAATAGGAAAGAAGGTTCCAATTTCCAATCCTCGCTCATCTGAAAACGATACCCGCCGGTCGCATAGTAATGCTGATCCATGCGGCTCAGCGTCTCGCTCTGATCGTCGAAGAAGTACACTTTGTTCTGCATGATCTGGGGGAACGACGCGCCGAACCAGTAGCGCGGATGGTGCAGATAAAAAGCGAATTTGGCATCGGGCAGAAGCTCACCGCGCAACTGGTCGTCCATGGTGGGATCCCCGGGGTCGTTAAGGCGGATCTTGGAGCCATCGATCAGGAACTGCAGGACCCCACCGCTCAACGCCAATCCAAGGCGTAATTCCTCCGTGATCTTCAAGTGATAGGTATAGGAGAACTGGATACCGGTTCGGCGCGTTGGACCGACGATATCGGTGAATAGATATCCGCCAAGGCCCATATTACTGCCCAGCGGCGTCGTACCGCTCAGCGTGAAAGTGCGTGGTGCATCCTGGATACCCACCCATTGATACCTGTGCCCGCTCCGCATCTCGAAGAACGGCCTGCTACCTGCTACCGCCGGATTGAAAACATAGTCATTGAACTGGTACTGGCTGAGCTGTGGAAGTTGCTGTGCAATGGTCGTGTGCAACAGCATGGCCGCCAGTGCAAGAAGAGGATATCTGCTCAGGTTCTCCATGGCTTCAGCGGATCACGGTCAATGGACCAGTGTAAGGGTCGGGGAATTCCGGGTCGTTGAGCTTCACTACATAGTAATATGTTCCGACCGGTACGAATCCTCCGGCATAGCGCCCATCCCAGGGGATCTTATATCCCACACTTTGGAATAGCATTTCTCCCCATCGGTTGTATATCTCCACCTCGGCATTAGGGAACTGGTCGATGAACGAGATGACCCAGACATCATTCCAACCATCGCCGTTCGGCGTAAAGCCGGAGGTGATATCCACTTCCGGGATCACGGTGATCAGCACGGAATCCACACCCACGCACCCATTGGGTGCCATGACCGTGACCACGAACCAGGTGGTCACCGATGGTTCGGCCACAGGGTTCGGGTCGGTAGCACTGCTCAGGACGGAATCCGGGGACCACAGGTAGGTCGATCCAGGCGGGCCAGTGGGTGAACCCCCGAGTACCGCGGTCGCTCCCAGGAAGATCGAGCGGTCAGGTCCGGCATCCACAATGGGCTGGGCCAGCACCGTGATGATCACCTCATCGCTATCGGTACATGGGCCGTCAGTGACCGTTAGTGTATAGGTGAACACTCCAGGAGGCAGCGAACCCAGACCAAGGATCGGCCCGTTCCCGACCTCCGTTCCTTGATCATCCGTCCATACGAACGTGATCCCACCCAGCGAAGCGGACCCATCCAGTGTGACCGGAACGACCGAGCACAATTCCTGATCCGGTCCTGCATCCGCCACCAAGGGCACCAAAGCATCCACTGTCACTTGTAGCGTTACCGTGCAGTTGTTCGCATCGGTGACGGTCAGCGAATAATCACCCGGCAATAGGCCGGAAATGTCCTCCAGGTCCGAGGTCCAGCCGTTCGGTCCGGCCCAGGAAAGGAGCAGTGGCTCGACACCTCCGGAAACCGCAGTGTTGATGGAACCGTCCGCTGCTGTGCTGCAGCTGGCCGGGATCACGGTATCAAGCACTGCGGTGAGTACCGGTGGCTCCGCGATCTGGTACGTGAAGGTGCTATCGCATCCATCCCCATCAGAGACGGCGACCGTCCAGGTTCCCGGGCATAGCCCTGATGCCAGCGTGGTGCCTTGTCCCGCACCCGGCTCCGGTGACCAGAGATAGGTATAGGAACCATTGCCACCTGCAGTGAACAGCTCCACACTGCCGGAGCAATCGCCGTTGCAAGCCACGTCCGAGACCACGGCATTGTCCGTGATCGGCTCGAAGGGCAGGACCATGAAGGATACCGTCGTATCGCATCCCAATGCATCGGTGATCGTCACGCTCCACGGTCCGGCGCACAGTCCGCTGATCTGCGTGGTGCCTTGGCCAACTGGTGGATCGGGCAACCAAAGGATGGTATACGGTCCGGTCCCGCCGGTCGGTTGGATCTCCGCTGTACCATCGCACGGTCCGGTGCAGGTCTCATTGCCCACGATGAGGCCAGCATCAATGGCGGTGCCTTCCGTAATAGTGAACGGCAGGTCGACAGAGCAGCCGCTCGCGTCCAGAACGCTTACCGTGTATTCCCCGGCGCACAAGCCGCTTACTTGTGCAACTCCCTGTGCGATCACATCGCCCAAGGTGTTCAACCAGGTGATCTGGTATGGAGCAACGCCTCCGGAAACAAGGACCTCGGCCGTTCCATCGCAATCCCCGAAGCAGATGTTATCCGCAGTGACCAGGTCGATCACCAGCAACGGCGGATCGACGAGGTCGAAGATGTAGGTCGTATCACATCCCGCGAAGTCCGCGACGAGTACGCTCCATTGTCCAGCGCATAGGTCCGACACGTTATTCGTCCCTTGACCCAACGGAGGTTCCGGTGTCCAGAGGTAGGTGTAGGGTGCGGTACCTCCTTGCGGCGTCACCGTGATCGATGCATCACACACGCCGTTACATGTT